>JAEZMI010000237.1 GCA_023414975.1 Pseudomonadota bacterium
GCTACAGCCACGCCGTCGAGGTGCCCGCCGGCGCGCGCCTCCTGCTGGTTTCCGGCCAGCTCGGCATCGCCGAGGACGACGCGGTCCCCGAGGATGCGGAGGCGCAGGCGGCTTTGTGCTTCGCGGCGATCCGCGCCTGCCTCGCGCAGGCGGGGATGGGGCCGCCGGACGTTGTGCGCCTCAATGCCTATGTCACCGACCGCGCCCACATGGCCGGCTACATGGCGGCGCGCGACCGCTTCACCGCCGACCCGCCGCCGGCCTCGACGCTGATGATCGTGTCGGGCTTCACCCGACCGGAATTCAAGGTGGAGGTCGAGGCGCTGGCCGCCAAGGCGGAATGAGGCCGCCGAACCCTTCGCGCGTGCAGCCGGCTTTGGAACCGGTTTTGGGACGAGGGTTCGGTTGCGAAAGCCCTTTCGTCGTGAAAGTCGGACACTCCCCGCGCAAAATGATCTAGAACCGCGCCGTCAACGAACCGGACCGCCCCATGCCGCCGAAACGCTTCTGGACCGAACTCACCTGGACCGACTTTCAGGCCGGGGACACCGCGAACTGGATCGCCGTGCTGCCGGTCGCGGCGGTGGAGCAGCACGGGCCGCATCTGCCGGTCGGCGTCGACGCCTTCATCGCCGAGGGCTATCTCAAGGAGGTGGCGCGCCTGCTGCCGGACGATTGCCCGGCGGTGTTCCTGCCGATGCAGTCCATCGGCAAGTCGAACGAGCACGTCTTCTATCCGGGCACGCTGACCCTCTCGGCCGAGACGGTGATCCGCGCCTGGACCGAGATCGGCGCCAGCGTCCATCGCGCGGGGGTGCGCAAGCTGGTCATCGTCAACTCGCATGGCGGCAATGTCTCGGTGATCGACATCGTGGCGCGCGAATTGCGCGAGCGGCTCGGCATGCTGGCGGTCCATGTCTCCTGGCATCGGTTCGGCTACCCGGAGGGGCTGTTCTCCGCGCAGGAGCGCCAGCACGGCATTCATGCCGGCGGGGTCGAGACCTCGCTGATGATGACGTTCCGGCCCGATACGGTGCGTACCGGCGAGATCGCGGATTTCCCTCCGGCGACCCTCGGCATGGAGCAGGACTTCGCCTTTCTGCGCGCCGGCAGCCCGGCGGGCTTCGGCTGGATGGCGCAGGACATCCAGCCGGCCGGCGCCATGGGCGACGCGCGGGAAGCAAGCCGGGAGAAGGGCGAGACCTGCGCGCATTTCGGCGCGCGCGCCTTTGTCGAGCTGCTGGCGGATATCCAGCGCTTCGACCTCGCCCGGCTGCCGGCCGGGCCGCTCGGCGGGAGCGCGCTGTGATGGACGCCTCGATCGCCGGCGCGCCGCTCCACGACATGGAACTGAGCCTCGACGAGGCGCGCGCCTATGCCGCCCGCGTGCTGGAGCATTTCAACACCGCGCCGGAGAACGCCGCCATCACCGCGCGCGCGCTGGCGGCGGCCGAGGCGGACGGGCTCGGCACGCATGGCCTTGCCCGGCTTCCCAGCTATGCGGCCATGGTGGCGGCTGGCAAGATCGACGGCCATGCCGTGCCGCGTGCGCGGCGCCTGACGCCGGCGCTGGTGGCGGTGGATGCCGGCAATGGCTTCGCCTATCCGGCCATCGACCACGGGCTGCCGCTGGTGGCGCAGGCCGCGCGCGAGAGCGGCATCGCGCTTCTGGCGCTGCGCCGCTCCAGCCATTTCGGCGTCGCCGGCCAGCCGGTGGAAGCGCTCGCCAATGGCGGGCTGGTGGGTCTCGCCTTCGCCAATGCCTCCGCGTCCATCGCGCCCTGGGGCGGCAAGACCGCGCTTTTCGGCACCAACCCGATCGCCTTCGCCACCCCGCTGAAGGATCGCCCCCCGGCGGTGGTGGACCTCTCGGTCGCCAAGGTGGCGCGCGGCAACGTCCTCGCCGCCGTGCAGCGCGGCGACGCGACCATCCCGGAAGGGTGGGCATTCGACCCGCAGGGCAACCCGACCACCGACCCGAAGGCGGCGCTGGCCGGGACCATGGTGCCGATGGGCGACGCCAAGGGCACGGCGCTCGCCTTCATCATCGAGGTGATGGCGGCGGCGCTGACGGCCTCCACCTTCTCCTTCGACACGCCGAGCTTCTTCGACGGCAAGGGGCCGCCGGCAGCGGTGGGGCAGGTCGTCATCGCCATCGATCCCGGCCGGCTGGCGGGCGATGCCTATCTCGACCATCTGGAGCGCCTCGCCGCCGCCATCGAGCGCGAGCCCGGCGCCCGCCTGCCGGGCACGCGCCGTCTCACCAACCGCGCCCGCGCCGCCCTTCACGGGGTGAAGGTCGGGGCGAGCCTGCGCCGGGCCCTGGCCGGGATGGGCTTTGCCGACTGAGGGCGGCCCCCAAGGTCCGCCGCGCGGCTCATCCCTCCTCAGGCGGGCAGGGTGGACCAGTCCGGGTACCAGCCGCCCTCGCCCTTGCGGAACAGAGGGCAGGACACCGGCGCGTGGACCAGCCCCGGCCAAGCGGGGTCGATGTCGCCCAGCGTCTTCTGCCAGACATTGGTTTCCTTGATGGCGGTGGCGACGCCGACCACATTGGCGCCGATCCGCCGCATCAGTTCCAGCTCGGCGGAGACGGTACCGCCGGTCGAGATCACGTCCTCGACCAGCAGCACGCGCTTGTCCTCCAGCCGTTCCAGCAGGCGCGGGTCGATGAACACCGTCTTCGGCTTGTCGGGGCTGGTGATGGAGATCACCGGGATGGACAGTTCGTCCTCGAACCAGAATTTGCGCGAATAGCTCAGCGGCACATAGTGCGGATGGCCGAGCTTCTTCGCCACCGAGGCGGCGAGCACCATACCGAGTGTCGGCATGCCGACCACGATATCGGCGCCGAGGTGCCGCACCTGGTCGGCGATGGCGGTGGAGAGCCGGTCTTCCAGCGCGAAGGAATTCTCGGTGATGCAAAGATAGGCGATGGCTGTCTCGAAATCGGGCGGAAGCGGGAGAAACGGCAGATCCGCCCAGTCGCCGTCCGGCAGCCGGACCGGGTAGCTGTCGCGGTAGGGCGCCGGGCCGGGATCGGCCAGTTCGGCGGCGGGAATGATGCGGTCGCGGTAGCTGCCGCGGTCAGAAAAATTGAGAGGCATGGGCACTCCGGCGTAAGGGGCGCGCCGTACCCAGCAACCGGAATGCCAAAGGCCGCCGGGGTGAGCCGGCGGCCTCGTAGCGCTGTCGGGCGCGGCCAGAGGGCGGCCGCGGGCGACCCATGCGGGCGCCCCTTGCGGGCGGCCGGAGCCGCCGGCCTCACTTCTTGGCGTTCTCGATCGACTTGAGGATGATCTCGCGGGCGGCGTCGGCGCCCTTCCAGTCGGCAACGGAGACCTTCTTGCCCTTCTCCAGGTCCTTGTAGTGCGTGAAGAAGTGGGCGACCTGCTCAAGGGTGAGCGGGGGCAGGTCGTCGCAGGTCTTGACCTTGGAGTGGTAGGGGTAGACCGAGTCCGCGGGCACGGCGAGGATCTTCTCGTCGCCGCCCTTCTCGTCGGTCATCATCAGCACGCCGACCGGACGGGCGGCGATGACGGCGCCGGCCAGCAGCGGGATCGGCGAGATGACGATGATGTCCAGCGGGTCACCGTCATCGCCCAGCGTGTTGGGGATGAAGCCGTAATTGCCCGGATAGAACATTGGCGTGTGCAGGAAGCGGTCGACGAAGAGCGCGCCCGACTCCTTGTCGAGCTCATACTTCACCGGCGCGCCGCCGGCGGGGATCTCGATGATGGCGTGAACTTCGTCCGGCGGATTCGGGCCGATCGAGATGCGTGAAATGTCCATGAGCGGGCTCCCAGGTCGAACAGGCCGGCCGCGCCGGCGGGAAAGGCGCCCTCTCTTAAGTCGGCGCGCCCGCGCCGTCGAGACAGGAAAGCACCCTCCCTTCGGCGGAAAGCGCCCGCGGCACAGCCTCCGGCAACCCGGTGGGTGATACAACATATCACTAAATGCTGGACGTGCGCTCCTGATATGATGTATCAGATAGCCGCACGGAGTTTCACATGACGGCACGGTCCAGCTTCCCCGCACGCCTTCACGGCCATGACCACGACCATGACCACGGCTCCGGCGGCGCGGCGCCGGCGGGTGCCCTAACGGCAGATCGGCATCTGCGAGACGGGGGGGCGGCAGGCGCGAAGGCGGGGTCCGCGCATATCCATGTCGATGACCATGCCCATGCCCATTCGCGCAGCGATGTCCATGCCGGGCATTCCCACTCGCCTTCACACGCCCATTCCCACGGCCCCGGCCAGCGCCACCCGATGGCGGCGCCGGGCTTCTCGCTGCTGCGCCTCTCCGTCGGCCAGCGTCTCGCCCTCGCGCTGCCGCTGGCGGCGCTGCTGTGGGCGGCGGCGCTGGCGGTCATCGGCGGGGGAGGCCTGTGATGGGGCAGGTGCTCGCCTTTCGCGATCTCACCCTCGGCTATGAGCGTCACCCCGCCGTCCACCATCTCCATGGCGAGGTGGGGGAGGGCGCGCTGCTGGCGGTGTGCGGGCCGAATGGCGCGGGCAAATCGACCTTGCTGAAGGGCATAGCCGGCGTGCTGACGCCGCTCGCGGGCGATATCGACCGCCGCCTCGGCGCGCGCGACATCGCCTACCTGCCGCAGGCGGCGGAGATCGACCGCTCCTTTCCCATCGACGTCTATGACCTCGTCGCCATGGGCCTGTGGCAGCGCACCGGGCTGTTCGGCGGGATCGGCCGGGCGGACCGCCAGCGTATCGAGCACGCCATCGCGGCGGTGGGTCTGGAAGGCTTCGAGCGCCGGCCCATCGGCACGCTGTCGGGCGGGCAGATGCAGCGCACGCTGTTCGCGCGGCTGTTGCTGCAGGAGGCGCGGCTGATCCTGCTCGACGAGCCCTTCACCGCGCTCGACGCCGGCACCATCGCCGATCTGGTCGCGCTGGTGGAGCGCTGGCACGGGGAGGGGCGGACCATCCTCGCCGTGCTGCACGATCTCGAACTCGTGCGCAGCCATTTCCCGCAGACGCTGCTGCTCGCCCGCGAGCCGGTGGCGTGGGGCGAGACGCGGCAGGTGCTGACCACCGCCAATCTCGCCGCCGCCCGCCGCATGTGCGAGGCATGGGACGAGGCCGCGCCGCTCTGCGCGCCGGAGCAGGCGGCATGATCTACGATTACCTGATCGCCCCCTTCGCGGAGTTCGACTTCATGCGCCGCGCGCTGGTCGGCGCGCTGGCGCTGTCCGTCGGTGCCGGGCCGATCGGCGTGCTGATGATGCTGCGCCGGATGAGCCTCGCCGGCGACGCCATGGCGCATGCCATCCTGCCGGGCGCGGCGGTCGGCTTCCTCGCCGCCGGGCTCAACCTCTTCGCCATGACGATCGGCGGTCTCGTCGCCGGTTTCGCCGTCGCGCTCGGCGCCGGCGCGGTGGCGCGGGCGACGCAGATGAAGGAAGACGCGGCGCTCGCCGCCTTCTACCTCATCTCGCTGGCGCTCGGCGTGCTGCTGGTGTCGCTGCGCGGCTCCAATGTCGATCTGCTGCATGTGCTGTTCGGCACGGTGCTGGCGCTCGACGACGCGACGCTCCTCCTCATCGTCTCCATTTCCAGCCTTTCCCTGCTGGCGCTCGCCCTTCTCTGGCGCCCGCTGGTGCTGGAGAGTGTCGATCCCGGCTTCCTGCGCTCGGTGAGCCGGGCGGGGGCGCCGACCCATCTGGTGTTTCTGGCGCTGGTGGTGCTCAACCTCGTGGGCGGGTTCCACGCGCTCGGCACGTTGCTTGCGGTCGGCCTGATGATGCTGCCGGCCGCCGCCGCACGGTTCTGGACGCGCGAACTCACCGCCATGGTGGGGCTGTCGATCCTCGTCGCCGCGCTCTCCGGCGTGATCGGCCTGCTGATTTCCTATCACGCGGGCGTGCCGTCCGGCCCGTCCATTATCCTTGTCGCCGGCGCGTCCTATGCGCTGTCCGTCCTGTTCGGGCCGGTGGGGGGGCTGCTGCCGCGCCTCGCCCCGCGCCGCCATCTCGAAGCCTGAGGAGGCCGCCCATGCTGTCCCGTCGTCATCTTCTTGCCGCGGCCCTCGCCGTCGGCCTGCCCGCTTTCGGTGTTGGTCTTGCCGGTCCCGCCGCCGCGCAGGATGCCGCACCTGTCGCCAAGCTGCCCGTCGTCGCCTCCTTCTCCATCCTGGGCGACTTCGTGAAACAGGTCGGCGGTGATCGTGTCGCCGTCTCCACCCTCGTCGGCCCCGATGGCGACGCGCATGTGTTCCAGCCGGCCCCGGCGGATGCCAAGAAGGTCGCCGCCGCCAAGGCGGTGTTCGTGAACGGCCTCGGCTTCGAAGGCTGGCTGAACCGTCTCGTCAAGGCCTCCGGCACCAAGGCGACGGTGGTTGTCGCCACCACCGGCGTCGAGCCCCGGAAGATGGAAGAGGAAGACGACCACGATCACGATCACGCCAAGAAGGGGCACGATCACGGTCACGACCATGGCGAGACCGATCCCCATGCCTGGCAGTCGGTCGCCAATGCGAAGATCTACGTCGCCAATATCCGAGACGGGCTGATCGCCGCCGATCCGGCCGGCAAGGCGACCTATGAGGCCAATGCGGCCGCCTATCTCGGCAAGCTCGATACGCTGGACGCGGAGGCGAAGGCCGCGATCGCCGCCATTCCGGCCGACCGCCGCCGCGTCATCACCTCGCACGACGCCTTCGGTTACTTCGGCGCCGCTTACGGCGTGGAGTTCATCGCGCCGCAGGGCGTCTCCACCGAGGCCGAGGCGTCCGCCAAGGACGTCGCCAAGATCATCCGCCAGATCAAGGCGGAGAAGATCCCGGCGGTGTTCATGGAGAACATCTCCGATCCCCGCCTCGTCAAGCGCATCGCCGACGAGACCGGCGCGCGGATCGGCGGCGAGGTCTATTCCGACGCGCTCTCCGATGACAAAGGCCCGGCGAGCACCTACATCGACATGATCGAGAACAACCTGCGCGCCTTCTCCTCGGCCCTGTCGAGCTGAACGGCCGCCCCATCCCACCGTCATGGCCGGGCTCGTCCCGGCCATCCCTGTTTTCCGCGAGGAAGATCGGGATGCCCCGCCGCCGGGGTGTGACGTCCTGAAAAGATCGAGGTTCCCATGCCCGACGCGCAGTCCGACAAGATTCCCGTCACCGTGCTGACCGGCTATCTCGGCGCCGGCAAGACGACGCTGCTCAACCGCATCCTGTCCGAACCGCATGGCAAGAAATTCGCCGTTGTGGTCAACGAGTTCGGCGAAATCGGCATCGACAACGACCTGGTGGTCGGCGCCGATGAGGAAGTGTTCGAGATGAACAATGGCTGCATCTGCTGCACGGTGCGCGGGGATCTGATCCGCATCATCGACGGCCTGCTGCGGCGCAAGGGCGACTTCGACGGCATCATCGTCGAGACCACGGGCCTTGCCGATCCGGCCCCGGTCGCACAGACCTTCTTCGTCGACGAGACGGTCGGCGCCAAGACCGCGCTCGACGCGGTGGTCACCGTCGCCGACGCCAAATGGCTGAAGGACCGGCTGAAGGACGCGCCGGAGGCGAAGAACCAGATCGCCTTCGCCGACGTGATCCTGCTCAACAAGACGGATCTCGTCTCGGACACCGAGCTGAAGGACGTGGAGATGCGCATCCGCGCCATCAACCCCTTCGCCCGCGTCCACCACACCCAGCGCTCGAACATCGCCATCGACAAGGTGCTCGGCCAGGGGGCGTTCGACCTCGACCGCATCACCGCCATCGACCCGGATTTTCTGGAGGGCGGCCACAGGCACTTCCATGACGAGGAGATGCAGTCCTACTCCTTCGCCTCGGACAAGCCGCTGGACCCGGACAAGTTCTTCCCGTGGATTCAGGAGCTGACCCAGCGCGAGGGGCCGAACATCCTGCGCTCCAAGGGCATCCTCGCCTTCAAGGACGACCCGGATCGCTTCGTGTTCCAGGGCGTGCACATGATCCTCGACGGCGATCACCAGCGTCCCTGGCGGGCGGATGAGGCGAAGGTGAGCCGCATCGTCTTCATCGGCCGCAAGCTCGACCGCGCGGCGCTGGAGGCGGGTTTCCTTTCCTGCGTGGCGTAACAGCCGCCGATAGGGTTGCGATGGCCGGGCCTGTCCCGGCCATTGATGTCTGGCGCGCCCGTGACGTCCGGTCCGAATTGGGTTAACCCGACAGCGTCCCCACGAAAGCCGATCCGCGCCATGGCCGTCCTTCCCTCGACCCCGTCCTCCCTCACCTCCCGGCTGAACACGCTCGATCTTGGCAGCGCCGTCGTCGGCGTGCGCTTTCTCGGTGCCACGGCGGGCTTCGTGCTCGGCACCGGCGAGATCGCGCTCGCCGAGCGGGACGAGCCGACGCGGGTGCGCGCGCATGACGGCGCGGTGCTGGCGGTGGCTGGGGATGCCCGGCGCATTCTCACCGGCGGCGACGATGGCAAGGTGGTCGCCACGCGCGGTGACGGCTCGGTGGAGGTGCTCGCCGAGCAGAAGGACCGCTGGATCGACCAGGTCGCGCTGGGCGCGGACGGGGCCTTCGCCTTCTCCGCCGGCAAGACCGCGCATTTCCGCCCCGTGAAGGGCGAGGAAAAGTCGCTCGATCTGCCCTCGACCGTGGGCGGCCTTGCCTTCGCGCCGAAGGGCACGCGCCTTGCCGTCGCTCATTATGGCGGCGTGACGTTGTGGTTCCCGAACGCGCAGGCGAAGCCCGAAGTGCTCGCCTGGAAGGGCTCGCATCGCGGGGTGCTCTGGCAGCCGGAGGGGCGCTTCGTCGTCACCACCATGCAGGAAGCCTCCCTGCATGGCTGGCGCCTGCCCGACGGCGCCAATATGCGTATGTCCGGCTATCCCGCGCGCGTGCGCTCTTTGGAGTTCACCGCCGGCGGCCGCTTCCTCGCCACCTCCGGCTCGGCCGAGGTCATCCTCTGGCCCTTCGCCAGCAAGGAAGGGCCGATGGGCAAGCAGCCGGTCATGTTGGCGCCGCGCGACGTGCGGGTCTCCTGCGTCGCCACTCATCCGAAGGACGAAGTGTTCGCCTGCGGCTATGAGGACGGCCTGGTGCTCATGGTGCGCATCGCCGACGGCGCCGAAATCCTCCTGCGCGCCCCGACCGGCAGCCCGGTAAGCGCGCTCGCCTTCCGTGCCGACGGCGGCGCGCTCGCGCTTGGCGACGAGGCGGGCGAGGCGGGCCTGCTGTCCTTCTGAGCGTCGCGTTCGGCGGGATATCGCCTGTATGACAACAGCTTAGTCAAGGCCCGTGTCGGCCTGGCCACACATGGCGCCCCCGCGCGGGAAAACCCCTCCAGCTGTCACCCAACTGTCATCCGTTACCGCTACCCGCAGGCTTGGGGAATTCAAGCCTGGGGGATGCCATCCGATGAACCGCTTCTTCGTGTCGACGAGCGTGCGCGCACTCGCCGCAGCCGGTGTCGTGCTCGCCGCTCCGCTCGCCGCGTGGGCCGGCGACTTCAACGTCACCACCGCGACCACCACGCAGCAGCAGGTTTCCGGCACGAATGTCGGCACCGTTACGGGCTCGGGCTCGATCACCACGTCGGGCGTCGCCGTGCTATGGAACGGCGCCGCGACGGGCGCGGGCGTCAGCATCACGAATGACGGCACGATCCGCAGCACTGGCGGGCGCGCCTTCGACACGAGCGGCTCGTCCATCACCGGCATCTACACGCTGGTAAACAGCGGCACGATCACCGGTTCCAACGACACATTCCGCATCAATGACGACTTCGCCAACGGCACTCTCGCGATCACCAACAGCGGCACGATGAGCTCGTCCGGCGGACGCGCCCTGATGCTCAACGCCGCCAATGCGTCGACGGCGAGCGTCAGCGTGACCAACTCGGGCACGATGGAGGCTGCCGCCGACGATGCGATCCGCTTCGGGGCGGGGACGATCAGCGTCGCCAATTCGGGCACCATCGAATCCAGGGGCGGCAAGGGCATCAATTTCAACACCGCGGCGAGCACGGAATCGCTGCTGGCGTTCACGCTCACCAATGAAGAGAGTGGCGCGATCATCGGCACGAATGACGGCGTGAAGATCGCCGCCATCGCCGGCACGAACGCCTCCTCCGCCACCATCACCGTGACGAACCGCGGGACGATCGACGGCGGCGACGGCCAGGCCATCGACTTCGCCGACCTGACCTCGGCCACCAACGTCATCAGCATCACCAATTACGGCACGCTGACCTCCGCCACCGCCGATGCGGTGCGGCCCGGCGCAGGCGCGACGGTGACGAATTACGGCCTGATCGAGGCTACCGACCTCAACGACACCGGCGATGGCGTCGACTTCCAGGGCGCCGGCGGCACCGTGATCAATGGGGCGACCGGCGTGATCCTCGGCGCCAAGCACGGCATCACCGGCGACGGCGCGATCACCGTGACCAACGAGCTGGGCGGCTCCATCACCGGGCAGAACGGCTCGGGCATCAATGTCGACAGCACCGGCGCGACCCTCGTCACCGTCACCAATTACGGCACCATCACCGGCGCCGTGACCGGCCTGCTCGACGACGATGGGACCGCCGACGGCGTGCCGGACGGCGACGGCGACGGCGTGGACGTCGACGGGCAGGTGCTGCTCTACAATTACGGCACCGTTCAAGGCACCGGCGCCACCGGCACCAATGACGGCGTGCCGAACACGGCGGACGGCATCGCGGCGGGCGGCGGCACGATCTACAACTATGCCGGCGCGGTCATCCAGGCCTATGACGGCTACGACAACGCGGATTCCGACGATCTCGGCCGGGCGATCCTGATCGACGACAGCAACGGCGGCGCGGCGCCCTTTGCCACCACCATCGTCAATCAGGGCACGATCCGTTCCGATGGTGTGGCCATCACGCTCATCGGCGACAATAACGACACGATCGACAATGCCGGCGTCATCTCCAGCGGCAGTGCGACGGCGGTCGACATGGGCGCCGGCGACGACCTGTTCATCTACCACATCGGCAGCACGGTGGTCGGCGTGGTCACCGGCGGGGCGGGCACCGACACGTTCGAACTCGCCGGCACCGGCAGCTTCGATCTGTCCCTGCTCGGCGACAGCGCGCAATATCAGAACTTCGAGACGCTGCTCATCGGCAGTGGCGCGGTGATCACCGCCACCGGCACCAGCGCCTTCACCGGCATGCTGGAGGTCGACGGCGCCCTCACGCTCAACGGTTCGCTCGCGGGTGCCGGCCTCACCATCGCCAACGGGGCGACGCTGACCGGCACGGCGACGGTCGCCAGCCTCACCGTGGAGAATGGCGGCACGGTCTCGCCGGGCAACTCCATCGGCACGCTCACGGTCACGGGCACCGCGACCTTCAATGCCGGCTCCACCTATGTGGTGGAGATCGACCCGACCTCGTCGGACCAGATCGTCGCCGGCACGCTGGCGCTGAATGGCGGCACGGTACAGCTTTCGTCCACCGGCCCGCTGACGGCCGGCGCGGTCTACACCATCATCGCCGCGGGCAGCACCACGACGCCGGCGGGCCAGTTCGCCGCGGTGGCGGGCCCGGACTATCTCTTCATCACGCCGACGCTCGGGCGCGCCGGCGCCTCCGTCACGCTGACGCTGACCCGCAACGGGACGCGCTTCGCCAGCTACGCCGAGACCGCCAATCAGGCGGCGGTGGCGAATGCGCTGGAAGCGGGCGGCACGGCGGCCTCCTACCTCGCCGCGGCGACCAGCGCGACCGACACCAGCCAGTTTGCCCCCGGCTTTGACCTGCTCTCCGGCGAGGTTCACGCCTCGGTCGGCACTACGCTCTACACCCAGTCCACCCTTATCGGGGATACGCTCGCCGCCCGCCTGCGCCAGAGCGCGGCGACCGGTGGCAGCGCGGCCATGGCGGCGCTGGCGGCGGGCGGGCCGGCGCTCGCCTATGCCGCGCCGGCGAATGGCCCCGCTCCCACCAAAAGCCCCATCGTCACCAAGGCGCCGGTCGCCGCCCCGGTCGGCCCGGCCTATGCCGCCTGGGCGCAGGGCTTCGGCCAGTGGAGCAAGGCCGACGGCACGGGCAATTCGGCCGAGATCGACAGCTCGCTCGGCGGCTTCCTCGCCGGCGCGGATGTCACGCTCGACGCCGGCACCTTCGGCCTCGCGGCGGGTTACGTCTCGGCCAATACCGATGTCGACGCCCGGTTCAGCAGCGCCGACAGCTCGACCTTCGTGATCGCCGCCTATGCCGGCACCCATATCGAGAATTTCCGCCTGCGCGGCGGCGCCTCCTATGGCTGGACCGACACCGACACGCAGCGCAC
>JAEZMI010000108.1 GCA_023414975.1 Pseudomonadota bacterium
CCAGCATCGCCCCAAGGCCGACCAGCAACGCCACGCCGCCCAGTGTCGCACCGAAGGAGGTCGTGATCGTCGACAGGATCGCCTGAGGCGGGATGCCGGCGATGATCGCGGTCAGCAGGCTGACGACGATGAGGGCGACGAAGGCGTGGACACGAAACTGGATGATGAGGACGAGAAGAAGGGCGATGGCGCCGACGACGATGGCGAGGAGCGGCCCGATGCCCAGCGTCTGTTCAAATGTGTTCACCGTCACGCCCCTGCCGCCGCACCAGCCACCTTGCCGCGCACCCTGTCGCCGAGACCGAGCCCTTCAATGGCGCGGGCGGCGACTTCCTCAGGGGACACATCGACGGTGATCTTCACGCCGTTCTCGCCGTCGCCGAGGTCTTCCAGCGTGTCGAACTGCGAGTTCAGCAGCGAGGGGGGCATGAAGTGACCGGTACGGCGGGCCATGCGCTCGGCCACCAGCGACCGGTCGGCGATCAGTTCGACGAAGCGCACATCGGCTTTCGCTTGCCGCAGCGTGTCGCGGTAGCGGCGCTTCAACGCCGAGCAGGTGATGATGACATTACGGCCGGCAGCGGCCTCGTCGTCGATATAGGCGCGGATCTTCTCAAGCCACGGCGCGCGGTCATCGTCGTTGAGCGGAATGCCCTGGGACATTTTGGCGATATTGGCGGCGGGATGGAACGTGTCGCCCTCGGCATAGGGCCAGCCGAGAGCCTCGGCGAGATGACCGGCGGTAGTGGTTTTTCCTATGCTCGACGGCCCCATCACGATAATCGCCATCGCCCCGCCCACTCCGGCGCCCTCGCCCGTCGCTGCTCCGCCTGATCTGTGCATATAGACGCTCCACCACACATTATTGCGGGAGGAACATTAGGGTCAGACCAATGGTTCCACCAGAGCCCGGCGCGGCGTATTGGGGTCGTGTGCGTGCTAACCGGAAGGTTGCTGGTTGGGATCATCGCTGCCGATGTCCGGCAGCATGCCGGTTCCCGGCGTGGCGTCCGCATTGGTGAGATCCGGCCGGGCATGAGGACCGGCACCCGGCACATCGGCTCCTTCCTTATCGACGTGCCCGGCCTCGACCTGTTCGGCCGCCTTGAGCCAGTGATCCAGTTCCCGCCCGGAGGGCTGCCCCTCGGCGAGCCATAGTTCATGGGCCTTCGCCCGGATATGTTCGTCGCGTTGATTCATGCTCCACCTCCTCGCCGCCTGAGATGGAAACCCGTGACGAGGCAAGGCGTTCCGCGGTTGCGAGGGGGAGGATGCCCGCGCTGCCTTTCCCATGTTCTCCCAATTGCTCTCTCCCATGGCCTATCCCCAGCACCTAGCGGGCTCCCAATCCTGCGCTTGACTCCCGTGCCGGTTTGAGTCGTTTCTATTCGAACAAAACAGGAACAAAATATGCGCGCGGCACAGGACGTTTCCGCGCTGAGGCAGATGCTTGCCGGGCTGGAGGCCGGGCATCTGCCCGGTGCCTCATCCACCTTCAGCCTGGGGGCTGCGGGACCCGATGACACCCTCGCGCTGGCGCGCGGGGGACTGCACGAGGTCTATGCCTCGGAAGGGGCCGACATGCCGGCAGCCACCGGCTTTTCGCTGGCTCTGGCCCTGCGGGCGGCGCAGACGCAGGGACAAACGCCGCACGGGCAAGCTCCGGATAGGCAAGCGCCGGACGAGGAACGGCACGTGCCCGCCCCGATCCGGCCCATCATCTGGGTGCGGCAGGACTTCCTCGATTGCGAAGCCGGCCGGCTCGATGCCCATGGGCTGACCGCCTTCGGCCTCGATCCGTCGCGGCTCATTCTGGTACGCGCGCGTGACCCCGAACAGGCACTGCGCGCGGCGGGCGATGCGGTGCGCTGTCCGGCGCTCGGCGCCGTCCTGCTGGAGCCGTGGGGCGAGCCGAAGGCGCTGGATCTCACAGCCACACGGCGGCTGGCGCTGCGGGCAGGCGCCTCCGGCGTCACCTTCTTCCTGCTGCGCATGGCGCCCCGCCCCTCGCCGAGCGTCGCCGTCACGCGCTGGCTGGTGCGCCCGCTCCTCTCCACGCCGCTGGCGGCCGACGCACCGGGCGCTCCCGCCTTCGCCGTCACGCTGCTGCGCCACCGAGGCGGTCTTAACGGCCATGGCTGGAATCTGGAGTGGGACCATGAGAGCTGTTCCTTCCGCGACATCGCCCCGCTATCTCGCCCTGTGGTTTCCATTCCTGCCGGCAAACCGGCTCGACAGGCTACGGCGGCTCAAGACGCGGCGTCTGGGGATATCCGACCCTTCCGGCGCGCCGGATGAGGCCCTGCCGCTGATCTTCGTCGAGCGGGTGAAAGGCGGCCTGCGTCTTTCCGCCATCTCCGTGCAGGCGCGGGCCGTGGGGCTGGCGCCAGGCCTGACGCTGGCGGACGCCCGCGCGCGGATTCCCCGGCTCGCGGTGGCCGACCATGATCCTGTTGCCGACGCTGCCTTTCTCGAGCGCATCGCCGATGATTGCGACCGCTGGACCCCCCTCGTGGCGCTCGACGGGGTGGATGGGCTCGTGCTGGACATCACCGGCTGTGCGCATCTGTTCGGCGGCGAGGCGATGATGCGCCAGCGCGTGGTGGAGCATCTCGAACGCCACGGCCTGGCCCTGCATGCCGTTGTCGCCGGCACACCCGAGGCGGCACGGGCGCTCGCGCGCTGCGGCAAGGGCGGCGTGGTCCCATCCGGGCGCGAGGCGGACTTTGTCGCTCCGCTCCCCATAGCCGCGCTCGACCTGCCGGAGGAAAGCGTGACCGGCCTGTCGCGCGCGGGGCTGAAGACCATTGGCGATCTCGCGGCACGCCCGGCCACGCCGCTGGCCGCGCGGTTCGGGGAAGCCCTCGTGACCCGACTGCGGCGCACGCTGGGGCGCGAGGATGTGCGCATCATCCCGCGCCGCACCCTGCCCGCCTGCATTGCGGAGCGTCGCTTTGCCGAACCTATCGGGCGGGCCGAGGATGTGGAGGGCGCGCTGCGGCTGCTGATGGACGATCTCGCGCTGATGCTGGAGGCGCGTGGCGAGGGAGGACGCGTCTTCGAGGCCTCGTTCTTCCGGGCCGATGGGGCGGTGCGGCGCCTTGCGGTGGAGACCGCGCGGCCCTCGCGTGACCCCGCATCGCTGGGGCGGCTGTTCCATGAAAAGCTCGACGCGCTGGCCGATCCGCTCGATCCCGGCTTCGGCTTCGACCTCATCCGCCTCGCCGTGCTGCGGGCGGAATTCCTGGCCCCGGCTCAGGTGAGCCTCGACGGGCGGGCGATCGAGGAGGAAGAGGTGAGCGCACTGGTCGACCGGCTGGCCGCGCGGCTGGGCCGGGACCGGGTGCTGCGCTTCATGATGCGCGACAGCCATGATCCCGACCACGCCGCCAGTCTCGTGCCGGCGGCGGACGCGCCCGCGCCTCCGCTGCCGCGGGGGATCCTTCCGGAAGAAAGTCTTTCGGAGGAGCGCCCCGCGCGTCCCCTTATGATGTTCGACCCACCCCAGCCGATCGAGGCGGTCGCCGAGGTGCCGGATGGCCCGCCGCTGCGCTTTCGCTGGCGGCGCGTCCTGCATGAGGTTGTCCATGCCGAGGGACCGGAGCGCATCGCCGCCGAGTGGTGGCGGCGAGGGGCGCCAACGCGGGACTATTACCGGGTGGAGAACGACAAGGGCCGGCGTTTCTGGCTGTTTCGCCTGGGCCTCTATGAGCGCGAGCCCGGCGCACCCCGCTGGTTCGTCCATGGGCTTTTTCCATGAGCGACAGGGGCAGCAGGACGGGTCATCGGGATCGCTCCGTGAGGATCGCTGCATGAGCGGGATTTTCTACGCCGAACTGGCGGTCACGACGAACTTCTCCTTCCTGCGAGGTGCCTCGCACGCCAGCGATCTGGTCGCGCAGGCGCTGCATCTCGGCCATGCCGGCATCGGGATCGCCGATCGCAACACCGTGGCGGGCGTGGTGAGGGCCTATGCCGCGCTGAAGGATGCCGAGGAGGAGTGGCGCGCGCGGATCGGCCAGCCGGAAGCGGTTCTGCCTTTTCATCTCGCGGTGGGGGCGCGGCTCGTCTTTGCCGACGGCGCGCCGGATGTGGTGGCCTATGCGCAGAACCGCGCCGGCTGGGGCCGCCTATGCCAGCTTCTGACCGCCGGCAACATGCGCGCACAGAAGGGAAGCTGCCTTCTCACGCTCGACGACCTGCTCGCCGATACGGGCGGCCTCTCGCTCATCCTCATGCCTCCACGTGGGCTGAAGGGGCTCGCCCGCCCTCTCGGGCAGCTCGCGGAAGCCGCGCCCGGCGCCCTCTGGCTCGGCGCCGACATGCCGCGGCGGGGCGACGACCGCCGCCGTCTGGCGGGGTTGAAGACGCTGGCCGCGGAGGCCGGGGTGCCGCTGCTGGCGATGAACGACGTGCTTTACCACCATCCCTCCCAGCGCGATCTGCAGGACGTCCTCTCCTGCATCCGCGCGGGCACCACCTTGGAGGCGGCCGGCCGGAAGCTGGAAGCCAATGCCGAACGCCATCTCAAGACGCCCGCCGAGATGGCCCGACTGTTTCGCGATGCGCCGGAAGCCGTGGAGGAAACCCGGCATTTCCTCGCCCGGATCGACTTCTCCCTCGGAGAGCTGAGATACGAATACCCGAAGGAGCCTGTCCCCCCCGGCTTCACGGCGGAAGCCTGGCTGGAGCAGATGACCTGGCAGCGCGCCACCATCCGCTATCCCGACGGTGTGCCGGCCAAGGTGGAGAAGCAGCTCCGGGAGGAACTGGCGCTGATCGCCGAGATGAACTACGCGCCCTATTTCCTCACCATCCGCGACATTGTCAGCTTCGCCGAGGCCAAGGGCATTCTGTGTCAGGGGCGCGGCTCGGCGGCCAATTCCGCCGTGTGCTACGTGCTCGGCATCACCGCGGTCGACCCGGCCGAGAGCGACCTGCTCTTTGCGCGCTTTATCTCCCGCGAGCGGCGCGAGCCCCCCGACATCGACGTCGATTTCGAGCATGAGCGGCGCGAGGAGGTGATCCAGTACATTTACGAGCGCTATGGCCGGATGCGGGCCGGCATCGCGGCCACCGTCATCTCCTATCGCCCGCGCAGTGCCATTCGCGATGTCGGCAAGGCGCTCGGTCTCACCGAGGATGTCACCGCCCGCCTGTCCAGCCTGGTCTGGGGCAGCTGGGGCGACATGGTGAAGAAAGGCCAGATCGGCCAGGCGGGGCTCGATCCCGACAACCCGACGATCCGCCGCGCGGTGGAATTCGCCGACCGGCTGCTCGGCTTCCCGCGGCACCTTTCGCAACATGTCGGCGGCTTCGTGCTGACGGAAGGGCGGCTCGACGCGCTGGTGCCGATCGGCAAGGCGGCGATGGAGGACCGCACCTTCATCGAGTGGAACAAGGACGACATCGACACGCTCGCCCTGTTGAAGGTCGATATACTCGCCCTCGGCATGCTCACCTGCATCCGCAAGGCGTTCGGCCTGATCCAGGCGCATGAGGGGGTCGATTACACCCTCGCCGATGTGCCGAAGGAGGCGGGCGACGTCTATGCCATGCTGTGCAAGGGCGACTCCATCGGCGTGTTCCAGGTGGAAAGCCGGGCGCAGATCAACATGCTGCCGCGCATGAGGCCAACCTGTCTGTACGACCTCGTCATCCAGGTCGCCATCGTCCGCCCCGGCCCGATCCAGGGCAACATGGTGCATCCCTATCTGCGGCGGCGGGCGGAGATCGAGAAGGTGACTTACCCCTCGCCCAAGCCGCCGCATGATCCCCATGAACTGGTCAAGGTCCTTGAGCGCACCAAGGGCGTGCCGCTGTTTCAGGAACAGGCGATGAAGCTCGCCATGGTGGCGGCGGAGTTCACCGAGGTCGAGGCCAACAAGCTGCGCCGAGCGATGGCGACCTTCCGTAACATGGGCACGATCGGCCAGTTCCAGAGCCTGCTGATCGAACGCATGAGCGCGCGCGGCTACGATCCAGCCTTCGCCGCGCGCTGCTTCGAGCAGATCAAGGGCTTCGGCGAATATGGCTTTCCAGAAAGCCATGCCGCCTCCTTCGCCAAGCTGGTCTATATCTCCGCCTTCATCAAATGCCGCCATCCGGCGGCCTTTGCCTGCGCCTTGCTGAACGCCCAGCCCATGGGCTTCTACGCCCCGGCGCAGATCGTGCGCGATGCGAGCGAGCACGGGGTGGAGATTCGCCCCGCCGACATCAATCACAGTTTCTGGGACAACACGCTGGAACGCCGTGCCGACGGCACGCTCGCCCTGCGCATCGGCCTGCGGCAGATCGACGGCTTCAGCGAGCGGTGGGCGGAACGACTGGCGGCCGCGCGAGGGGCCGGCTATGGCGACATCGAGACCCTGTCCCGGCGGGCGGACCTGCCGGCCGGGGCGATGCGCCGGCTGGCGGATGCCGATGCCTTCGGCTCCCTCGGGCTCGACCGGCGGGAAGCGGCCTGGATCGTCCGCCGTCTGCCGGATGACGCGCCGCTGCCGCTCTTCGCGGCGGCGCAGGCGCGCGAACTCGGGCCAGAGCCCGACGCGCGGCTTCCCCTCATGCCGCTACCCGAGCAGATCGCGGTGGACTACCAGACCACCCGGCTGTCCCTGAAGGGTCATCCCATGGGCATGCTGCGCCCGGTCTTCCAGGCGGAGGGCATCGCCAGCAGCGCGGAGGTCGGTGCGCGGCGTGACGGCAGCTTCATCCGCGCGGCCGGCATCGTGCTGGTGCGTCAGCGGCCGGGGAAGGGCAACGCCATCTTCATGACCCTCGAGGACGAAACCGGCATCGTCAATGTTCTGATCTGGGCCCGGCTGTTCGAGCGCTTCCGCGCGCAGGTGATGGGCGCCCGCCTCGTCGTGGTGGAGGGGCGCGTGCAGAAGAGCCCGGAAGGCATCGTCCATGTCATGGCGGAGCGGGTGCATGACCGCAGCGGCGAACTGGCCCGGCTGTTCACATCCGGCGAAGGTGCCCGCGCCCTCCCGCCTCCGAATATCGATCCCGGCGTCGACGAACGCGTCCGACCGGAGCCTTGCGACGGGCAGGGGGTCCCCGCCACCCTGCCGGCGCACTCACGTCACGCCCACTCCCGCCAGGCTCACCCCCGCCAGGTCCGCCTCCTTCCGAAGTCACGGGACTTTCACTGACGACCGGTCCACCGCCGTCCGCCCGCGCGCGGCGCGGGCATTCCGGCGAACGGGCCTGTGAATGCCGCTCATCGAGCGGCCCCACCTAAGCCGGGAGGACAACGACCTTCGTCTTCACCGGGGTGCGGTCGTAAAGGTCGATCATGTCCTGGCTGAGCAGCCCGACGCAGCCGCTGGTGACGCCGGAGCCGATCGTTTCGGGATCGCTGGTCGCGTAGATGGTGTAGAGCGTGTAGACGCCGTTCTGGTAGAGGTGCAGCGTGCGCGCGCCCAGGGGATTGTCCAGTCCGCCCGGCATGCCGCCAGCATATTTGGCCGCTTCCGGCTGGCGTTTGATCATTTCCTTGGGCGGCGTCCAGGTCGCCCATTCGCTCTTGCGTCCGACATAGGCATCCCCGCTCCAGAGGAATCCCTCGCGCCCGACATTCGCGCCATAGCGCGTCGCGAGCCCGTCCTCCTCCACGCGGTAGACGTAGTACTTGCTGGGGTCGACGATGATCGTGCCGGGCGCCTCGGCGGTCTCGTACGGAATCGTGCGGCGGTAATATTTGCGGTCCACCTTCGTCACATCGACCGCGGGAATCGGGAATTTCTCGTCCGGCAGCGGCCCGTAGACTTTCTGAGCTTCCGCAAGGCTCATCCCGTCCTGCGTCGCGCAGCCGGCAACACCCAGCGCCCCGAGCGTGACGGCCGAGCCCACGAGGAAAGAGCGACGGCTGATGGAGGCCCCATGGCCGGCGCACGCGCGATCCCGCGGCCCCCGCAAGGCGATACGGTTGCGGTCGATGCTCATGACGGTTCGCTTTCTTCGCTGCGCCGACGCCCCCCGGCAGACCCCTTTTAAAGCACGCACCGAGAGGCTTGCAATGACACGCTTGCAACGACTCGTTTGCACAAGGTTTGGGATACATACGCCCGCGGCGTCACGATCCCTGCATCTGCCGGGCCTTGAAGTAATTGAGCGCGTGGTCGGCGAAACGCCGCAATATCTGCCCGCGATCGGCGTTGTCGCGCCGGGCGAGCACGACGCGAAGCGGGCGCACCTTGTTGGTGATCGTCAACGTTCTGACCCGGCCACCGTCATAAGTGACCGTCGACGGCGGGCGCATCACCAGCAGCGTGAAGCCGAACCCTGCCGCGACCGCGCTGCGCACCGACTCCATCGAGGTGGAGACATAGGAAATGGTCGGCCTTATCCCCACTTCCGCCAGCAGATCCTCGAAATAGCCCCGGCTTCCCGGTCCGTCGAACATGACATAGGGCTCGCGGGCGAGATCCGACAGGTTCACCGAGCGACGTCCGGCCAGCGGATGATCGGCGGCGAGCACGACCATGGGACGGAGCGCCGCCAGCTCGACAAAGGCCAGGCCCTCGGACTCGGCGCCGCGATCATAGCTAAGCGCAAGATCGATGGAGCCCTCCCGCAGCGCATCGGCGAGGTCCGAGAGCGACATCTCGCGCTGCCGGATCACCACGCCCGGCGCAATGTCGCCGAAGGAGCGGATGAGCCCGGCCGCATAAAAGGGCGAAAGGGTCCAGAACACGCCGAGACGTATCTCGCCCGCCACCTCCGCCGCCAGTGCGGCGGCTTCACGTTCGACCTGCAGCGCCTGCTGTTCGAGCCGGGTGACATGCTGCAGAAAGACACGCCCCTGGAGCGTGAGGGTCAGACCCCGTGCATGGTGACGGTCGAACAGCACGAGACCGGTCACGCCCTCGAGCTTGTCCAGGGCCTGAGCGACCGATGGCTGCGAGATGTTGAGCGCACGTGCGGCCTGGGCGATGCCGCCATGCTCCGCGACGGCACGGAAGTAGGTGCACTGCCGAAGCGTAAAGCGGACCATATTCCATATTGTCCAAACCAAGGATTTTTGAGTTTTCGCCTATTTTTAAAAATATTCAATCTAGACTTGATCGGATGCCTCGCAGCCGAGCTGTGCCTCTGCCCGCCGGGATAAGGATCTGCACCATGCCATCGACCGACCCCATCGCCGAATTGCTCGCGGCGGCCGAACGCCCGTTCGAGGATGCGCGGGCGATGCCGCCGAGCGTCTATACCAGCCCGGAATTCCTTGCCCGTGAGCTGGAGACGATCTTCTCGAAGGAGTGGATCTGCGTCGGCCGCTCAACGGGCCTCGCCAATCCCGGCGATTACCTCACCTACGAGCTTGCCGGCCAGCCCGTCATGGTGCTGCGCGACAAGGAAGGCCAGTTGCGCGCCTTCTCCAATGTGTGCCTGCATCGGATGTCGACCCTGCTCGAAGGCACCGGCAACCGGCGGTCGATCGTCTGCCCGTATCACGCCTGGACCTACGGGCTGGACGGCCATCTCAGGGGCGCGCCGTTCATGACGGCCACCACCGGCTTCTGCAAGGACGACTACGTCCTGCCCGCGATCCGCTGCGAGGAGTGGCTGGGCTGGATCTATGTGACGCTCGACGACCACCGCCCGAGCGTTGCCTCGGCGCTGCGTCCGCTTGAGGAGATGATCTCCCGCTACCGCATGGAGGACTATGTCGAGTGCTTCCGCGAGACCCATGTCTGGGACACGAACTGGAAGGTACTCGCCGAGAACTTCATGGAAAGCTACCACCTCCCGGTCTGCCATGCCGACACCGTGGGTGGCCATTCAAAGCTGGAAGAGATGGAGTGCCCGCCGGGCCTCGCCGCCTTCAACTATCACTGGATCACCAAGGAAGCCTCGCTGCCGATCGGCAACGCGCATCCTGACAACACCCGGCTCGAGGGTCGCTGGCGCAAGACGACCGCCCTGCTCGCGCTTTATCCGAGCCACCTGATCACCCTCACGCCCGGCTATTTCTGGTACCTGTCCCTGCATCCGAAGGGAGCCGGGCAGGTGGCGATGATCTTCGGCGGCGGGCTCTCCCCGGAGTTCATGGCCGATCCGCGGGCTGAGGAGTATGTGGCGACGCTGAAGACCCTTCTCGACGAGGTGAATGTCGAGGATCGCGGCTGCACGGAGAAGGTGTTCCGGGGAATGAATGCCGGGGTCGCGCGCGCCGGCCATCTCTCCTATCTGGAACGCCCGATCTACGACTTCATGCATTACATCGCCGAGCGCACCGGCGGCTTCGACCGCGCCTTCGCTCTTGCAGCGGAGTAGGAGGCGGGGTGGGCCCGGCGAGGCTGGCCGGCGACGGCCCGCCCCGCGTGCCCGGCCGCACATTCGCGCCTGGCCAGGATCAGGAGCCGCTCTCGCTCCCGGTGAATCCTCGCCTTCTTGACGAATTCGCCTTTACGCACTGACCACCGCGAGCGCGAACGCCTCCACGCATCCGAGCCGATAGCGCAAAGCGCCTACGATTTCAGCAGTGGTCAGGAAATATTCATCCCATGCTGCAGCGCAGCGGATTCGCGGTTGATATTCGATTTTTCCATCACTACCGTCTCCCATAAAGAGACCGATGCAGGTGCTGCTCTGCGACGGAACTGCCCTTCGGCAACCCCGTCAACGCGCCGCCGCGTCGCCTACGCGGAGGTATTGGCGTGCCGAGGCAAATGCACTTCATCGGTTTCTGCATAGCGGGACCGAACTGGCATCACAACGGAAGCTGGCGGCACGACGAGAGCGATGCCGTCGATGCGCTCGATCCCAGGCGCTACGAGAATATCGCCCGCATCCTCGAAGAGGGTAAGTTCGACGGACTGTTCTTCGTCGACGTGCTGACCCTGTTCGACACGTTCGGCCAGAATTTCGCGGCAAATCTGCGCCAGCCCGGCCAGATTTTCCTGCTCGAACCCCTGCAGCTCCTCGCCCGCATGGCGGCCGTCACCCAGCATCTCGGCCTTGCCGCCACCATGTCGACGGCGTTCTACCACCCCTTCCACATTGCCCGTGCCTTTGCCTCTCTCGATCACATCAGCGGCGGGCGCGCGGCCTGGAACGTCGTTACCTCGGCCAATGACCATGAAGCGCAGAACTTCGGCATGGACAAGCTGATGGAGCGCAGCCTGCGCTACGACCATGCCGAGGAGGTCATAGAAGCCTGTCAGGCGCTGTGGACCTCCTGGGACGAGGACGCGCTGATCCTCGACCGCAAGACCGGAATCTATGCCGACCCCGACAAGGTCCGGTACGTCAATTTCGAAGGCAAATGGGTGAAGACCCGAGGCCCCCTGCAAACCCCGCGCTCACCGCAGACCAGCCCGGTGCTCATGCAGGCCGGCTCCTCCGAACGCGGGCGTGAATTCGCCGGACGCTGGGCCGAGGTGCTGTTCACCCTGCAGCATGACAAGGCGGAAATGCAGGCCTTCTACGCCGACATCAAGTCGCGCATGGCGAAGCACGGCCGTCCGGCCAACCACTGCGCCGTCCTGCCCGCCATCGACATCATCGTCGGGGAAACCGAGAGCATCGCCAAAGAGAAGGCGGAATATCTCAACTCCCTGGTCAGCCCCGAGCTCGGCGTGGCGGAGATTTCCAACGCCATGGGCGTCGACCTTTCGAGCTATCCGCTCGACAAGCCGCTGGTCGATATGGAAATCAATCAGGGCTCGCGCGGCGTTTTCGACAATATCCTGAAGGGCAGCGAGAAGAAGAACCTCACCCTTCGCGAGGCCGGCAAGTATTTCGGCATCAGCGAGCTGACGCCGCAGCTGATCGGCACGCCGGAAATGATCGCCGACCACATGCAGGACCTGTTCGAATCCGAGGCCTGCGACGGCTTCGTCATCGTCCCCTCGCTCACCCCGGGCGGTTACTGGCAATTCGTGAAGTCGGTAGTACCCGAATTGCAGCGCCGGGGCATTTACCGCAAGGATTACACCGGCAAGACCTTCCGGGAAAACCTGCGCGGCTGACCCTCCGCTCCGTGCGGCCGGCTTCCATAGGGCGGCGATGCAGCCGCCCGCAGGTCCCCGCGTCCGCGACACAGGCCTGCCCTTCGCACCTGACTTTCGCGACAGATTTTCCCGAAGAATCGGCGCGCGATTTTGTTGCGAAGCTCCGAACCAACGCCGCTTGTGACTGTTGACCTCTGCCAGGCAACGACAAGGTTTCCGTCGCGCTAGATCCGCGCCGCGGGTGGCGAAGGTGCTGATGAGGTGGACGATGCGTGCAGTTCCGTTGACGATGCTTCTCGGCCTTGCAGGTCTGACGGCGAGCCTCCTCCCGCCCTCCGTCGCGACCGCCCAGTCCCGCCCGGATTCGCTGCGCCTCACCTGCGCCGCCACGAGCGCCCTGGTGCGGCAGCAGGGACAGGTGGTGATCGGTACCGGCCCCGACATCTACGACCGCTATGTGAGCAACCAGGGCTACTGCTCGCAGGATGAGACCACCGTTCCTGTTTGGCTCCAGACCGCCGATCAGGACCAATGCTTCATTGGGTACCGTTGCCGCGAACGTGTCATCCGCCGACGGTGAGCCGAACGTCGCCCGGCTGCAACTCCGTGCCTCGAATGCCACGCCGGGCAGCGAGGCGTCAGGCCTGCCCGGCGCTTTTGCCGGCCGGCTTTTGTCGGACAGTCCGCGCCGATTTGCGAGACGGGGATGGCTCAGGATTTTTGGCATGACGGGCTGCGAACCGATCGAGATCGCGCGGCTGCGGCGCCTCGCCGGTAAGGATCGCCACATAATCCGAGAGACGCTGCAGGCGGACGCTCCAACTCTCGTTCACCTGCATCGATATGTAACCGATCTGCACAAGGTAGGTCGCTCGCGCGCGAACGTCCGCGTTCGAGGGCGGAAACCCGTGGCGTCTGAACATGTTCGCCAAGGCGGCAATTCGCAGATCGTCCGCTTCATTCAAGCGTTTCAACAGGTCGGGCGATTGTAAAGCCCAGCTTCGCACGGCGAATTCGAACTTCGAATCGAACAGTTTGTCGTCGAACCAGCAGTCACTCACATTCAGCATCGCTTCGACGATCGTGTCGGCATAAGCCTCGCACTGCTGAACCAGGCCGCCGGTGTTCTTCTCTCTCCAGCGCTCGATCAACGCGTCAAGAAGAGCGTTCCGATCCTTGAAGAACCAGTAGAAGCTGGTCCTCGATAGGTTCAAACGTTTGGCGAGCGGCAGAATCCGGACCGAGTCGACGCCGGTTTCCAGAAGCAGATCATACGCCGCATCCAGCCAGACATCGGGCGAACCGCGCCAGCCGGTTTCCATTGTGGCCTGTTCCATGTGCAGGTCCATTCCGTCCCTTGTTGCCACCCTCGTCCCGTATGGTCATGAATGTCAATCATACCGTGCACCATTGACGATCTTATTGACACAAGTGTCGAGTTTTCATAGCCTCGCCGCATTCCTCATACGGAGACTGCCCCTATGTCGAGCGACCCGCTGCTCCAGCCCTTTCAGCTGGGTCATCTGACGCTTCGTAACCGCATCATCGTCACCTCCCATGAGCCGGCCTACGCCGAGGACGGCATGCCCAAGGAGCGCTACCGGGCCTATCATGCGGAGCGGGCGAAGGGAGGCGTCGCGCTGACGATGACCGCGGGCTCGGCGGCGGTGTCGAAGGATTCGCCGCCCGTCTTCAACAACATTCTCGTCTACAAGGACGAGGTGGTGCCGTGGGTGCGGGAGCTTACCGACGCCGTGCATGCGGAAGGCGCGGCGGTCATGATCCAGCTCACCCATCTCGGCCGGCGCACGCGCTGGGACAAGGGGGACTGGCTGCCGGTCGTTGCTCCCTCGCATGAGCGGGAGGCGGCTCACCGCGCCTTCCCGAAGCGCATCGAGGACTGGGATATCGAGCGCATCATCACGGACTACGCGGACGCAGCCGAGCGGATGAAGGCGGGCGGCATGGACGGGATCGAGTTGGAGTCCTACGGCCATCTGCTCGATCAGTTCTGGTCGCCACTTACCAACGATCTCGACGGCGCCTATGGCGGCTCGCTCGAGAACCGCATGCGCTTCAGCTTCCAGGTGCTTCAGGCGATACGCGACCGCGTCGGACCCGACTTCCTCGTCGGCGTGCGCTACACGGGCGATGAGAGGATCGAGGGTGGAACCACCAAGGAGGAGGCGATGGAAATCTCCCGCCGCCTCAAGGACAGCGGTCTGATCGACTTTCTCAACGTGGTGTGCGGACACATCGACACCGACGCCGGCCTCACCGATCTCATCCCGATTCAGGGCATGGCGAGCGCCCCGCATCTCGACCTGGCCGGGGAAGTGCGCGCCGCCACCAACTTCCCGACCTTCCATGCCGCGCGGATCCCGGACGTCGCGGCGGCGCGTCACGCGATCGCCAGCGGCAAGGTGGACATGATCGGCATGACGCGCGCGCACCTGACCGACCCGCACATCGTGCGCAAGATCCTTGAGAAGCGCGAGGACCAGATCCGCCCCTGTGTGGGCGCCAATTACTGCCTCGACCGCATCTATCAGGGCGGCGGCGCCTTCTGCATCCACAACGCGGCGACGGGCCGCGAACTGACCATGCCGCATGAGATCGGCAAGGCGTCGGTGCGCCGCAAGGCCGTGGTCATCGGCACGGGTCCTGGCGGCATGGAAGCCGCGCGGGTGCTGGCCGAGCGCGGTCATGACGTCGTGGTGTTCGAGGCGGCGGACAAGCCCGGCGGCCAGATCCGCCTGACGGCGCAGAGCGCGCGGCGGCGCGAGATGATCAGCATCATCGACTGGCGCATGGCCGAGTGCGAGCGTCTGGGCGTCGTGTTCCGCTTCAACACCTGGGCCGAAGCCGACATGGTGATGGCGGAGAAGCCCGATGTCGTGATTGTGGCGACCGGCGGGCTGCCGCACACCGAGGTCCTGTCCTTTGGCAATGAACTCGTGGTTTCGGCCTGGGACATCATCTCGGGCGACGTGAAACCCGGTTCAAACGTGCTCGTTTACGACGACGCGGGCGATCATGTGGGTCTGCAGGCGGCCGAGATCATCGCGCAGGCCGGCGGCAAGGTCGAGATCATGACGCCCGACCGCTCCTTTGCGCCCGAGGTCATGGGGATGAACCTGGTGCCCTATATGCGTTCGCTGCAGAAGCTCGACACCACGTTCACCGTGACCTATCGGCTGGAGGCGGTGGAGCGTGACGGTAATATGTTACGTGCGCATATCGGCAGCGACTATGGCGGCGTGGTCCGGCGCCGGAGCTATGACCAGATCGTGGTCAACCATGGCACGGTCCCGCTGGATGACATCTATTTCGAACTCAAGCCGCACGCCTCGAATGGCGGGGAGGTTTCCTATGACGCGCTGATCGAGGGCGCGCCGCAGACCGTGGTGCGCAACCCGGCGGGGACCTTCCAGCTGTTCCGCATCGGCGACGCGGTCTCCTCCCGCAACACGCATGCCGCCATCTACGACGCGCTGCGCCTCGCCAAGGACATCTGACGCGCCTGGATGAGGTCGCTTCGGATCCCGATCGCCGGGTCCCGAAAGTGATTATTTTTCAATGAATTAGTGAATGCGGCGGCGTGGGAGTTACCTCTCCCGCGGGGCGGCGGGCGCGAGGGACGGTTCTTCGCCGTCCTCGTCATCATTCTCGGTCACCGGGATGGCGTAGGCGCCGGTGAGCCAGCGGTGAAGGTCGATATCGGCGCAGCGGCTCGAACAGAAGGGTCGGTATTTTTCTACCATCACCTTGCCGCAGATCGGGCACGGCTTCGCGGCGGACGGGACGGCACGGTCATCGGCCATGGCGGTTCCCTCCCCTCACGCCGGGTGGCCCCAGCGCTGCAGAACCGGGTAGCGTTCGCCGGCCAGAAGGGCGACCGTCTCGGTGAGCGGAAGGCCGACCACATTGGTGTAGGAGCCGACCAGCTTCACCACGAAACTTCCCGCAAGTCCTTGAATCGCATAGCCTCCCGCCTTGCCCTGCCATTCGCGGGAGGCGATGTAGGCGTCCATTTCCTCGCGTGACAAACGCTTGAAACGGACGCGGGTTTCCACCAGCCGGGTGCGCACGCCGCCCTTCGGGGTCATCAGCGCGAGGCCGGTATAGACACGGTGGGCGCGGCCCGAAAGCAGGCGCAGGCAGTCCGCGGCCTCCTCGCCCGTCTCCGGCTTGGGCAGGATGCGCCGCCCCACCGCCACCACCGTATCGGCGGCCAGAAGGTAGGTATTATCGTACTCCCCGGTAAGTTTGCGCCGTGCGTCCGACGCAAAAAGCTTTTGTTGCGCAAGGCGTTGGGCGAGGCGCCGGGGCAGCTCGCCGCGCTCGGGCGTTTCGTCGATATCGGCGGGGAGGAGGGCGTCGGGTTCTATGCCGGCCTGGGCCAGGAGCGCCAGGCGGCGGGGCGAACCGGAGGCCAGCACCAGTCGGGGGC
>JAEZMI010000176.1 GCA_023414975.1 Pseudomonadota bacterium
GTCCGGCCGATGCCAGCGCGCTCGCGGCGGCGGACCTCGCCGGGGGATTGAACATCCTCTATGACGACGAGCTTCTGAGCACGGACGGTTCGTACCTCTAGTCTGCGTGTCGGCGGGCCAGAGCCTCTTCTAGACGACGTCGAACGAGCCGAACTTGTCGATCGTGTTGAGGCCGCTCATCAGGACAGACTGGTCGAGCAACGAATCGCCATTGGAGTCCCAGAACAGCCAGCCGTCGGTCGTGCCTGCGACGAAGACCGCGGACACGCCGGGCGCTGCCGCAGCAGTCGCCGCGGCGAGGGCGGTGTTGAAATTGTTCGTCCCGATGCTGGTTTCGGCATAGGCAGAAGCTGCAAGCCCGCCGCTGACGAAGTCGAGATCGATGCTGTCCTGGCCGGTCTGGAAGTCCTTCACGACGTCGAAGTTCGAGCTGTTCAGGGTCGTGTCGCCAAACTCGAACACGAAGACGTCCGCCTCGGTGCCGCCGGTCAGCGTATCCTTGCCGGTTCCTCCGACCAGGCGGTCATTGCCAGCCTGACCCGACAGCGTGTCAGCGCCGGCACCGCCGTAGAGGGTGTCGTTGCCGGCACCGCCCTGGAGTGTATCGCCGCCGGCATCGCCGTAGAGTTGGTCGTTGTCGGCGCCACCCAACAGAGTATCGTTGCCATCGCCGCCATAGAGAAAGTCATCACCGGCATTGCCTGAGAGCGTGTCGCTGCCATCGAGCCCGCGCAGCACGTTGGCAGCCGCGTTGCCGTTGATCGTATTGGCGAGGACGTTGCCGCTGCCGGAGATCGCGGCCGATCCCTGCAGCGTCAGGTTCTCGACCTCGTCGGCCAGCGTGTAGCTCACCCAGGCGTTGACGGTATCGGTGCCGCCGCCCGCCGATTCGACGATCAGGTCGTCATTCGAGCTGGCGCCGTCGTCCGAGTAGGCATCGACCGTGTATGTATCGTTGCCGTCGCCGCCCTCCATGCGGTCGGCGCCCACGCCGCCGTCCAGCTTGTCGTCGCCGGCATTGCCGAAGAGGAAATCGTCGCCGTCGCCCCCGTTGAGTGTATCGTTGCCATCGCCGCCGTTCAGCGTGTCGGTACCGCCGTTACCGTTCAGCACGTCGTTGCCGCCTTCGCCGGAGAGGACGTTGGCGGCGCCGTTGCCGGAAATCGTGTTCGCCAGCGCGTTGCCGGTGCCGTTGATGGCGGCCGCGCCGATCAAGGTCAGGTTCTCGACCTCCTGGGGCAGCCAGTAGCTCACCAGCGCATTGACGAGATCGGTGCCTTCGCCGGCCGCCTCGATGACCTGGTCGTCATTGCCGGCGAAACCGTCGTTCGAAAATGTGTCGACCGTGTAGGTATCGTTGCCGGTGCCGCCTTCCATGCGATCGGCGCCGAGACCGCCGTCGATGATGTCATTTCCGCCGAGCCCGAATATCGTGTCGTTGAGGGGCGTGGTCTGGAATGCGATCACCGTGGTCGTCGGCGTGATCGTGTTGTTGCCGGAAGTCCCGGTGATGGTCTTGCCGAGCTCGTTGACGTTGGTCACCGTGACAGACAGGGCCTGAAGGGACTGATTGAGGCCGTCGCTCGCCTGCACGACCACCTGATAGACATTGTTTGCATCCGCATCGAGAGGGTTCTCGAAATCCGGCGGGGCAAGGAATACGAGGACGCCGGTGGCCGCATCAATGCCGAAGAGCGCGGCGTCTGCCCCGCCGGCGATGCTGTAGGCGGGCGTCGTGCCATCGGCGTCGGTCGCGGCTACCGTCGTGACGGTCGCCGTGTTTTCAGCGATGCTGATCGCGGCGGTTGCGCCGCCTCCGTTCGATCCGATCACCGGGGGATTGTCGTTGGCGTTCGTCACGGTGACCGACAGGGCCTGGGTGTCTGTGCGCAGCCCGTCGGAAGCCTGGACGACCACCTCGTAGACCCCGTTGCGGTCTGCGTCGGCGGGGCTTTCGAAGTCAGGGGCGGTCAGGAAGACCAGCGCTCCGGTCGCGGGATCGATACGGAAGAGCGAGGCGTCGGATCCGCCGACGATGGAGTAGGCTGGCGCAGGGCCGTCCGCATCCGTCGCAAGCACGGTGGTGACGGCTGTCGTGTTTTCGGTCACGCTGACGGTGGCGGCGGGACCGCCGCCGTTCGACCCGATCACCGGCGCGTTGTCGTTGGTGTTCGTGACGGTTATCGAGAGCAACTGGCTGTCGGTGTTGACGCCGTCGGTGGCGCGCACGACGACCTCATAGACGCCGTTCCGATCCGCGTCGGCAGGAAGCTCGAAGTCCGGCGGGGACAGGAAGACCAGCGCACCTGTGGCCGGATCGATGCCGAAGAGCGCTGCATCGGCTCCCCCGGCGATCTGGTAGGTCGGTACCGTTCCATCCGGATCGGTCGCCTGGACGGTCGTGACGGCGGTGGTGTTCTCGGCAACGGCGATCGAGGCAGTCGTTCCGCCTCCGTTGGAGGTGATCGCGGGCGGGCTGCCCGCACCCTCATGGACGTCGCCCACGGTGATCGCGAGCGCCTGTTTATCGAAGCCGCCGACCCCGTCGGATGCCTGGACGACGACGTTGTAGACATTGTCGAAATCGGCGTCTTCAGGGGCCTCGAAGTTGGGCGCGGCCGCAAAACTGAGCGCGCCGCTTGCCGGGTCGATCACGAATTTCGACGCGTCGGCGCCGCCGACGATCGCATAGGTCAGGGTCTGCCCCGTATCGGGATCGACCGCGACGACCGTCGTCACCGCGGTCTGGTTCTCCGCGACGAGGACTGCGGCCGTGTCGCCTCCTCCTCCCGATACGATCGAGGGGGGCGTGTTCAGTTGCCCAGCGGGAACCTCGCCGTCGGAGAAGCTGAAGATCTCGACGTTGAGGACATTGTCGGTGCCATCAGGCGAACCGTTGCGCAGGTCGACGATGGTGAAACTGCCGTCGATGTTCGGCGTGATGAGGTATTCCGATCTTCTGCCGGAATAGATCGCCGTGTCGCTGCCTGCGCCCCCGTCAAGGCGGTCCTGGCCCGCGCCGCCGGTCAAGAGGTCGGATTCCGTGCCGCCGGCGAGAAAGTCGTTGCCGGCTTCGCCTTCGAGGATGTCGTTGCCGCTTCCGCCGATCAGTTCGTCATCCCCACCGCCGCCGAACAGCCTGTCGTTCCCCGATTCTCCATCGAGCCTGTCATTGCCCGGCGCCGCGCCGGTGTCGTCGCCGAACAGCGTATCGTCGCCGGAGCCGCCGAGCAGGTTGTCGCCGCCCAGGCCGCCATAGAGCAGATCGTTGCCGTCGCCGCCTTCCAGCCTGTCGGTGCGCGCGCCGCCATAAAGCGTATCATTGCCCGAACCGCCACGGAGCACATCGTCGCCGCCTATGCCATTGTAGCCCAGGTCGTCGCCATAGATGATGTCATTGCCGCCACCACCGTCGATTGTGTCGGCCCCGCGATAGCCGAAGATGATGTCGTCGCCGGCATCGCCCTGGATCGTGTCCTTGCCGGCGCCGCCAATGATGACGTCGTTTCCCGCGCCGCCGTAGATGATGGTCTCCTTGCCGTAGTCGACGCCGTTGGGGCCATGGGC
>JAEZMI010000230.1 GCA_023414975.1 Pseudomonadota bacterium
GTCGTGCCCGTCGTGCTCATGGAAGTACCCTGCCCTTTTCCAACGCCGCCCCGCGCAGGAACTCATCCGCCGGCAGGGCGCGGCTGCCGGCCTTCTGAACCTCGGTGAGACGCACCGCCCCCTCACCGCAGGCAATCGTCAGGCCATCGCCCAGCACCGTGCCCGGCGCGCCGGAGCCCGCGGCCCGCGTGGAGCGCAGCACCTTCACGCGCGCGCCGTCGAGCTCGAACCACGCGCCGGGAAAGGGCGAGAGGCCGCGAATATGGTCGTGCACCGCCGTCGCCGGGCGTCGCCAGTCGATGCGGGTCTCGCCCTTGTCGATCTTGGCGGCGTAGGTCACGCCCTCGGCCGGCTGCGGCCGAAAATCCAGCGCGCCGCGCTCCAGCGCCGCGAGCGCCCGGCCCATCAGGTCGGCGCCGACGATCATCAGCCGGTCGTGCAATTCGCCCGCGGTCATGTCCGGCCCGATGGCGACACGCTCGACGAGGCCGACGGGGCCGGTGTCGAGCCCCGCTTCCATCTTCATCACCGCGACGCCGGTTTCCCCATCCCCGGCCATGATGGCGCGCTGGATCGGCGCGGCCCCGCGCCAGCGCGGCAGGAGCGAGGCGTGCAGATTAAGGCAGCCAAGCGTCGGCAGGTCGAGGATCGTCTGCGGCAGGATGCGCCCATAGGCGACGACCACGGCGACATCCGCGTCATGGGCGGCGAAGGTCTCCGCCGCCTCGGGCGTGCGCAGGCTCGCCGGCGTGAGGACGGGCACGCCGAGCTTTTCCGCCGCCCGATGCACCGGGGAGGGCACGAGATCGAGCCCGCGCCGCCCGCCCGCCGCCGGGGCGCGCGTGTAGCAGGCGACGACCTCGTGCCCAGTGCCGACGATTTCGGCGAGCGTGGACACCGCGAAATCGGGCGTGCCCATGAAGACGATGCGCATGCGTGCCCCCGGATGCGGCGTGAAACGCGGACGGGCTCAGTCGCCGTCGCGCTCCTTCTGCTTGGCGAGCTTGGTGAACTTGGTCATCACCCGGTCGCGCTTCAGCTTGGAAATATGGTCGATGAACAGCACGCCGTTGAGATGGTCGATCTCGTGCTGCACGCAGGTGGCGAGCAGGCCGTCGGCCTCGATTTCCTGCGTCTCGCCCTTCAGGTCCATGTAGCGGATTTTCACCCGCGCGGGACGCTCCACCTCGGCATAATACTCCGGGATCGAGAGGCAACCCTCCTGATAGACGGACCGTTCCTCGGACGCGCCGATGATCTCGGGATTGATCAGCGCGATCGGGTTCTTGGCATCCTCGCTCTCGTCCCCGCTCTCGCGCCGGCCGACATCGACGGTGACGATGCGTTCGGGAATGCCGACCTGAATGGCGGCAAGGCCGATGCCCGGCGCGTCATACATGGTCTCGAACATGTCCTCGACGATGGCGCGCACGCGCGCATCCACGCGCGTGACGGGATCGGAAATGAGCCGCAGGCGGGAATCGGGAAGAATGACCAGAGGGCGTATCGACATGCCGACCAGATAAGCGCTGGCCCGTGCGCGGTCAACGCATCGCGCGCTCCGCGGTGGACGGCGCGGCGGCAATGTTCACTTTACGTTCGCGGCGTGGCGAGAATCTGCTAGAAGGGCCGGATGGATCAGGTTCTCCTCACCCTCGGCACCCATCCCGTCACGCTGGCGCAGGCGCTCGCGGCCGCCGGTGCGCTGCTCGTCCTCCTGCTGCTCGCCGTGCTGCGCGCGGTCTCCCGCGCCGCGCGCCACAGCGCCGACGAAGCGGACGAACAGGCCCGCCGGGCTGAGGAGCTGGAGGCGCGGCTGATCGAGCTCGCCCGCACTCAGGCCGAAACGGTCGGGCGGGTGCAGTCCATGGCCGAGGTGCTGGCGCAGCGCCAGGGCGAGCTCGCCCGCGCGGTCGCCGAACGGCTTGACGCCTCGTCGCACCGCGTGGGCGAGAGCCTCGCCCGCTCGGCGGAGGCGACGCATGAGAACCTCGCCAAGCTCAATGAGCGCCTCGCTCTCGTCGATCAGGCGCGGGCGAGCCTGGGTGAACTTTCCGGCCAGGTGATGAGCCTGCGCGAGACGCTGGCGAACAAGCAGGCGCGCGGCGCCTTCGGCGAGGGCCGGCTGCAGGCGATCATCGCCGACGGCCTGCCGCGCGACAGCTTCGCCTTCCAGCACACGCTGGCCAACGGGCGGCGGGCGGACTGCGCCATCTTCCTGCCGGGCGACAAGCGCCCGCTGCTGGTGGATTCGAAGTTCCCGCTGGAAGCCGTCACCGCCTTTCGCGAGGCCGCGACGGCGGAGGCGCGCAAGCAGGCCGAGACGCGACTGAAGGGCGACGTGGTCCGGCATGTAAAGGACATTGCCGAGCGCTATCTGGTCAGCGGAGAGACGCAGGATATCGCGCTGATGTTCGTGCCCTCCGAATCCGTCTATGGCGAGCTGCACGAGCATTTCGACGACGTGATCCAGCAGGCCTTCCGTGCCCGCGTGATCCTCGTCTCGCCCTCCCTGCTGATGCTGGCGGTTCAGGTCGTGCAGGCGATCTGCAAGGATGCGCGCATGCGCGAGCAGGCCGACCTCATCCGCGCCGAATGCGGCAAGCTCGTCGCCGACGTCATGCGGCTGCGCGACCGGGTGGGCAATCTGCAGAAGCATTTCGGCCAGCTGACCGACGACGTGTCGCAGGCGCTGACCTCCGCCGACAAGATCGCCAAGCGCGGCGCGCGCATCGAACAGCTCGAATTCGACGGCGAACCCCTGCCCGCCGACACGCTGCCGCTCCCCATGGGCGAAACCCCGCGCGCGCTGCGCGGCGCGGCGGAATAGGGCTCGCCGCTGACCCTCCCTGCGTCATCCCGGCCGGCCAGAAGTAACAGGCGGTCGCCGCGTCCGCCTCGTCTCCTGTCCCGTCATGGCCGGGCTTGGCCCGGCCATCCACGCCTTCCCCTTCGCGCCTCACCAAAGTCATGGATCCCCGGGCCCAGTGCGGGGATGACGGCGGAAAAGGCACGCTCCGCTTGCCTGTGAGTGTTCTTCGCGTTTGTAATCGGTCGAATTCGTACCTGAAGCGAAACCTGATAGTCTGATAGAAACGTTCTATCGTCCGTTGTCAGGAAGCGTTGCGTGATCGATCGGTTTGAACTTTTGCTGGCGCTGGCCAAGGAGCGCCATTTCGGCCGGGCGGCCGAGGCGTGCGGCGTCACCCAGCCCACCCTTTCCGCCGGCCTCAAGCAGCTTGAGGAACAGCTGGGCGTGCGCCTCGTCGAGCGCGGCTCGCGCTTCATCGGCTTCACGCCCGAGGGCGAACGGGCGCTGCAATGGGCGCGGCGCGTCATCGGCGATGTGCGCGCCATGCGCCAGGAAATCGCCGGCATGCGCCGGGGCCTCTCTGGCCATCTGCGCATCGCCGCGATCCCCACCGCGATGCCCATGCTCTCGGAACTCACGACGCCGTTCCACGAGCGCCATGCCGATGTGCGCTTCACCCTCATGTCGGCCAGTTCCAACGAGGTGCTGCGGCTGATCGAGAATCTGGAGGCCGATGCCGGCATCACCTATCTCGACAACGACCCCGTCGGCCGACTGAAAACCCTGCCCCTCTACAAGGAAGGCTACCGCTTCCTCACCTCCGTCGATTCGCCGCTGGGCGACCGGACGACGGTGACGTGGGAGGAGATCGGCCAGGTCCCCTTGTGCCTGCTTACCCCCGACATGCAGAACCGCCGCATCGTCGACAAGCAGCTCGCCGAAGCCGGCCACAGCGTGACGCCGATGCTGGAGGCGAACTCCACCATCGCCCTGCTCTCGCATGTGCGCACCGGCAAATGGGCGAGCGTCGTCGCCAAGACGCTGGCGGATGTCTTCGCCTTCCCCGCGAGCATCCGCTCCATTCCCATCGTCGCGCCGGAAGTCTCGCACCAGATGGGCCTCGTCGTGCTCGACCGCGAGCCGATGACGCCGATCGTCACCGCGCTGCTCGCCGAGGCGAAGGCCGTCGCGCCCGCCCTCAGCGGGCGGATCTGACCGCGACCTCACGCAACAGGACGGTGAGCCGCCGGCGGAACCGGTTGCCGCTCCGGCCGTTGTCAGCACGAAGCGGCACATGCCGCAGCCTGCAGGGCGGCGCCGGGCGCCGCGTGACAATCGGAGGCATTCATGCTGGGTTGGGCTCTCACCTTTCTCGTCGTCGCGCTGATCGCGGCGGTCCTGGGCTTCGGCGGCATCGCCGGCACGGCCATCGAGATCGCCAAGATCATCTTCTTCGTCGCGATCATCCTGTTCCTGGTATCCGCCGTCATCGGCATGTTCCGCGGCCGCTCCAGCCGCGTGCCGTGACCTGGCAGCCGGTCGCCGGCGGGTTCGACGGACAGATCAAGCAAAACGCCCCCGGCAGCCGCCGGGGGCGTTTTCCTTTGAGCGCGACGGTGAAGAAGGGTCGGGCTGGCGCGCCGGCACGCAGACACAGCTGCGCCGCCGAGCCCCAGAGGAACCCGGCGGCGAGGAAACAGGCGGCGGAATTGCGCTTTGCTCCGCCCGCGGCGGTCGCGTGCTGATCAGGGATGGCGAAGAAGGTGCCGGCTCAGATCCGGTCGCTGGCCGCGATAATGGCCCGCGTCGTCTTGTCGGGGCCGAAATCCCCGATGTCCTCGATGGCGAGCAATTCGCCCAGCCGCTTGCGCGCCCGGTTCACGCGGCTCTTGATGGTGCCGACCGCGCATTGGCAGATGTCGGCGGCCTCTTCATAGGAAAAGCCGGAGGCACCGACCAGCACCAGGGCTTCGCGCTGGTCCGGCGGCAGCTTGTCGAGCGCCGTGCGGAAATCCTCGAAGTCGAGATGCGTGTTCTGGTCGGGGTTGGTGGTCAGCGTGGCCGCGAAGGCGCCGTCGGAATCGGGAACCTCGCGGCGGCGCTTGCGGTACTCCGAACGGAACAGGTTGCGCAGGATGGTGAACAGCCAGGCGGGAAGGTTCGTCCCGGTGCGGAAGCTGTTGATGTTGGCGAAGGCGCGCAGCAGCGTCTCCTGAACCAGATCGTCCGCGCGATCCACATTGCCGCTCAAGGAGATGGCAAAGGCGCGCAGATTCGGGATGGCGGCGATGATCTCGTCACGCAGTGCGGGATCGAACTGGCTCACTGATCGCCTCCGCCCTCGCCTGCCTTGGTCTTGGCCGGCTTGTCGAGCTGCGAAAGGAGATCGAGGAAACGATCAGGCACACCCTGCCGCACCACGTCGTCATACATGGCGCGCAGGTGCTGGCCGATCTTGGCCTGGATGTCACTGCCGAGGGCGGTACTCGCGCCCTCTGTCATGGAGGTCTTGGTCAACGCCTCGGCGCTGGCCGCGTGTCCCCCGGACTGCTCGTCATTCATCTTCTGTTTTCCCGACATCGAGCCCCCGAAAGCGGAAGAGGGGAGGATGGCTCCGTCGCTTGCTACACGGCATAACGGCCCAGCGAGGCCGTGGTTCCGGAACGTTTGCAAATTTTAAATTTATTTTTGCGCGGGAGCGGAACCATACTCTTCAGACCGCGTTAATCGTCGCTTGCCTTTCTGCACCTTGGGGAGACGCGTGTGAGCACCTCGCAACTTGTCGCGCAGCACCTTCCGTTTCTGCGCCGCTATGCCCGCGCCCTGAGCGGGAACCAGTCCGCCGGCGACGCCTATGTCACGGCCATGCTGGAAACGCTCATCGCCGACCCGTCCACGCTCGACCGCGAGATCGAGCCGCGCGTGGCGCTTTACCGCCTCCTCACCCGCCTGTGGAACTCCGTTGCGCTTAATTCCGAGGTCGATCCGGCCTCCGCGGAAGTCCAGGGCGAGCGCCGCCTCGGCCATATAACGCCGGTGGTGCGCCAGGCGTTCCTTCTTGTGTCGCTGGAAGGCTTCAGCGAGGAGGATGCCTCCGCCGTGCTCGACATCGACGTGCCTACCCTGCGCAACCTCGTCGAGGATGCGGGCCGCGAGCTTGCCGCGGAAATCGCGACCGATGTGCTCATCATCGAGGACGAACCTTTCATCGCGCTGGACCTCGAAGGCTTGGTCGAGAGCCTCGGCCACCGCGTCAGCGGCATCGCGCGCACCCATTCGGAAGCGGTGAGCCTCGCCCGGCGCAAGGCGCCCGGCCTCATCCTCGCCGACATCCAGCTTGCCGACGGCTCCTCGGGGCTGGACGCGGTGAACGAGTTGATCGAGGGCGTGGAAGTCCCGGTGATCTTCATCACCGCCTACCCGGAGCGCTTCCTCACCGGCGTGCGCCCGGAGCCGGCCTTCCTCATCGCCAAGCCCTTCCAGCCCTCCACCGTTGCGGCCGTCATCAGCCAGGCGCTGTTCTTCGAGCGCAAGGCGCGGCCGCGGGAGCAGCGTGCCACCGCCTGATCCGGGTCTTTCATGTTGGTCGACCTCAGCCTTCTGGACCTCGTCTCCCGCTGGACGACGATCGTTTCCTGCTGCGCGATGGCGGCCGGCATCTTCTATCTGATGGCCCTGCGCCGGGACCTCTCCGGGCGCATGAAACTGCTCGGCAGTCTCCTCGCCTTGCTCCTGCTCATGACCGGCCTGCTCACCCTGGTGGTGACGTGGGACGGGCAGGTCACGCACTGGATGCCCACCGCGGTGCGGAGCGGGCTTGCTTTGGTGAACGCGGTCGGCGCGGTCGCGCTGTGGACCAATCTCAAAGGGCTCGCCGACCTGCCGACGCCGGCGCGCGTCGCGCAGGAGCAGCGTCGCCTGACGCTGGAGCTTGCCACCGTGCTGCAGCGCTACGAGATGGCGCTGCGCGGCTCGAACGTCGCGATTTTCACCCAGGACCGGAACCTGCGCTACACCTCCGTCAGCAAACCGCTGTTCGGCCACCCGATCGATATGGCGGTGGGCGCGACGGACGCGGATCTGCTCGGCGAGGCGCAGTCGCAGCCGCTCACCCTGCTGAAGCGCGAGGCGCTGGGCGCCACCGAGCCGCGCAAGGGCGAGGCGGAGGTCGAGGAGGACGGCAGCAAGCGCTGGTACGACGTTCACGTCGAGCCGCTGCGCGACCTCTCCGGCCTGACGGTGGGGCTCACCGGCGCGGTGGTCGACGTGACCGACCGCAAGGAGAACGAGCAGCATCTGCGCCTGCTCATGCGCGAGCTGACCCATCGCTCGAAAAACCTGTTGGCCGTCATTCAGGCGATGGCGCGCCAGACCGCCCGCCATGCCGGCTCGATCGACGAGTTTGTCGAGATCTTCAGTGCCCGCCTGCAGGCGCTCGCCCGCTCGCACGATCTGCTCGTGCAGGAAGGCTGGCACGGCGCTTCGCTCACCGACATGGTGCGCTCGCAGCTCGGCCACCACATCGACCGCGAGAACAGCCAGGTCACGGTCGCCGGCCCCGACATTTTCCTGAAGCCCGAGGCCGCCCAGAACATCGGCCTTGCCCTGCACGAACTTTCGACCAACGCGGCGAAGTACGGCGCCTTGTCAGTGCCGAGCGGGCACGTCTCGATCAACTGGGCGCGGCGCCTGCCGGAGGCCGGGGGCGGCTTCGAACTGTCGTGGACCGAGAGCGGCGGCCCGCCCGTCCAGCCGCCGCGCGGCCGGGGCTTCGGCTCGCTGGTGATCGAGCGCAATCTCGCCCGCGCGCTCGATGGCACGGTCGAACTCGATTTCGCGCCGGCGGGCCTCTCCTGCCATGTCGCCGTGCCGGAACAGCACCTGACCGCCAGCCGCTGATCCGGCCCAGCCCGCGCGGTATCGCGCGACCTATCCCCAATCACATGATGTTGAACACGCCGCGTCATTTTCCTACCGCAGGGAACCGGCGGGATTTTACATGCGTTAACCATGCGATTGGGGGAGCAACGCCGTTCGGCCTTCTCTCCCGCCATTTTCAGGATGAACACTGCTCGCGGAGGCGATCCGGCGGGGCTGAGGCCCTCGCCCGGTCCGGCAGGCTTTTGCCCGCGTCCCGAGCCGCCGGGTGGAGACGCACCATGAAAGCCATTGCCAGTGCCGCCGGAAAAACTTCCGCCTATCTCGTCGGCGCCGCCTGCGGGTTCGCGCTTGCCATCCCGCTCGCGGCCGTCGCGCTCGGCACCGTCACACCCGCGCAGTCCGGCGCCGTGCAGAACAGCGTGGCCGCGATCCAGGGCCCGCGCGAATTGCCGACACAGGCCCACATGATCAACCGCGCCTCCAAGGGCGCTCGGCTGGAACTGCGCATACCGCAGGTTCCGGTTGGCACGTCGACCGCGGTGAAGAACGTCCTGCCGGCCCCGTCGACCCCTGCCATGGCGCCCTCGGCCGGCACGGCCACCGCCCAGAACGCGGCGGAACCCCGCCCGGCCCGCGCCTCCCGCCCGCCGCGCGGCTGCGTTTCCACCCTCGGCCCGGCCAGCCTCGCGACGGAGGAACTCACCGTCTGCGTCGCCTCCCTCGACATCGTCGGCGAGAACATCTCCTTCTGACGTAGGCAATAAAAGCTGGGAACCTTCGCGAGTTGTGGAAGTTTACTTGGCAAGCGGCCGGAATGGCTGCGCTTCTTCGGAAATATTACGTACAGGAGAAAGACGATGACCAACAAGTTCGTGACTCTCACGGCCGTCGCCGCCCTGTCCCTCGCTCCGGCAGTGGCCTTCGCGCAGAGCCCTTCTTCGCCCAGCACCACCACCCCGCCCGCCGCGTCGCCGATCGCGCCCGACGCCGGCAACCCGCAGGCCCCGGCCTCCGAGATGCCGAACGCGCCCTCGGGCACGATGAACAACACCGCCGCGCCGTCGGGTGACATGAACGCCGCCCAGACCACGGTTCCGGCCACGCCGAAGTTCGTCAGCACCCAGTCGAGCGGCCAGTGGCTCGGGTCGGACCTGATGGGCACCGACGTCGTGACCTCGAATGACGAGAAGCTTGGCTCGATCAGCGATGTGGTCATCGACCGTGACGGTTCGATCGTTGCCGCGGTGATCGATGTCGGCGGCTTCCTCGGAATCGGCGCCAAGCCGGTCGCGGTGTCCTTCGAATCGCTGACCCCGACCCCCACTGACAATGGCGAGAAGGTCGTCGTGGCTCTCACCAAGGAAGAGCTGAACGCCGCCCCGGAATTCAAGTCGCTGGAAGATAACCGCAGCGACACCTCCGATGCCGGCGCCACCACCGGCGCGCCCGCGACCTCGACCAACTGATCTCCCCGAATAGCGATCCCCGGCCCTTCGGCCGGGGGTTCATCCTAGCGACGGCCGCGTCACACGCACCGTCAGGACGGACATGCCCGGCCACCCGATCGCGGATGGCCGGGCATGTCGCGTTGGAGCGCCCGCGCGTTCCGCGAGTTCCGCGCCAGCCCGGCCACCCGCCGCCTGCCCCGCCTACCCCCTTCGGGCACGATGACGTCGCGTCCCGGATCGGGTAACACGGGGCGTGACCAGCCGGACCTTGACATGACCGAGCCCCGCCGCCGCCGCGCCGACCACCCGTTCCGCGAACTCTTCGACGTCGACGCGATGCGGACGGAACTCTCCGCTATCGCCGAGACGGTGATGAAGGGGCCCGCCGCCGGCCGAGAAATCGAGCTGCGCGGGCAATTGGCGAGGCGCCTCAAGCTTGCCTATCAGCAGGGTCACAAGACCGCCGAACGCTGGCTGATGGAGGAAGGCTCCGGCCGGCGCTGCGCCGAGCGGCTATCGCGCCTGCAGGATGAGATTATCCAGCTCGTCCATGATCTCGTGGTGCGCCACCTCTACCCGTCCGACAACCCGTCCACCTCCGAGCGCATGGCGATCATCGCCGTCGGCGGCTATGGGCGCGGCCTCATGGCGCCGGGGTCGGATACCGACATCCTGTTCCTTTTGCCCTACAAGCAGACCGCGTGGGGCGAGAGTGTCGCCGAAGCGATCCTCTACGTCCTGTGGGACATGGGCCTAAAGGTCGGCCACGCCACGCGCTCGGTGGACGAGTGCATCCGCCAGGCCTCGGCCGACATGACCATCCGCACCGGCATTCTGGAATCCCGCCTTCTGCTGGGCGACCGGGCGTTGTTCAACGAACTGACCGCACGGTTCGACCGGGAGGTGGTTGAGGGCACGGCGGCCGAGTTCGTGGCCGCCAAGCTCGCCGAGCGCGAGGAAAGGCTGAAGCGCGGCGGCCAGTCGCGCTATGTCGTCGAGCCCAATGTGAAGGACGGCAAGGGCGGCCTGCGCGACCTGCACACGCTGTTCTGGATCGCGAAATATGTCTACCGCGTCCACGAGACGCGCGAACTCGTCGCCAAGGGTGTGTTCACCGACGAGGAAGCCCGCATCTTCCGCCGCTGCGAGGATTTCCTTTGGTCGGTGCGCTGCCATCTGCATTTCCTCGCCGGCAAGGCGGAGGAGCGCCTCTCCTTCGACGTACAGCGCGAAATGGCCGAGCGGCTGGGCTATGTCTCGCATCCCGGCATGCGCGACGTGGAACGCTTCATGAAGCACTATTTCCTCGTGGCGAAGGATGTCGGCGATCTCACCGCCATCGTCTCCGCCGCGCTGGAGGAGCGTCACGACAAGCCGGTGCCGCGGCTGAACCGCATGATCGCCCGGCTGCGCCGCTCGCCGCGCCGCACCTTCAAGGAGAGCCCGGATTTCATCGTCGACAATGAACGGATCAACGTCGCCGACGCCGACGCCTTCGCCCGCGACCCGGTCAACCTGATCCGCATCTTCCACCTCGCCGGCAAGCACGGCCTCGCCTTCCACCCGGACGCGATGCGCCTTGCCACCCGCTCGCTGAAGCTGATCGACGCACGCGTGCGCGAGAACCCCGAAGCCAACCGGCTGTTCCTGGAAATCCTCTGCGCGCCCGACACCGCCGAGATCGTGCTGCGGCGGATGAACGAGACCGGCGTGCTCGGCCGCTTCGTGCCGGATTTCGGCCGCGTGGTCGCGATGATGCAGTTCAACATGTACCACTCCTACACGGTGGACGAGCATCTCATCCGCTCCGTCGGCGTGCTCGCGCACATCGACAAGGGCGACCGGCCGAATTTGGGCCTCGCCAACGAGCTGATGCAGCAGATCAAGCACCGTCAGCTTCTCTACGTCGCCACCTTCCTGCACGACATCGCCAAGGGCCGGCCGGAGGATCATTCGATCGCCGGCGCCCGCGTGGCGCGCAAGCTGTGCCCGCGCTTCGGCCTCTCGGCGAGCGACACGGACACCGTGGCCTGGCTCATCGAGCAGCACCTCACCATGTCCACCATCGCGCAGTCGCGCGACCTCTCGGACCGCAAGACCATCGAGAACTTCGCCGGCGTCGTGCAGAGCCTCGAACGCATGCGGCTGCTGGAAATCCTCACCACCGCCGACATCGCCGCGGTGGGACCCGGCGTGTGGAACAACTGGAAGTCCCAGCTGCTGCGCACCCTCTATTACGAGACCGAGCCTGTAGTCACCGGTGGCTTCTCCGAAACGAACCGCACACAGCGCGTCGGCCGCGCGCAGGCCGAGTTCCGCGCCGCGATGGGCGACTGGGACGCCGCCACGCTTGAGGCCTATCTCGCCCGCCACTACCCCTCCTACTGGCTGCAGACCGACCGCGACCAGCAGGCCGCTCATGCCCGCTTCATCGTCGAGGCGGAAGCGGCGGGCCGGGCGCTCGCCACCGCGACCAAGACCGATCCGGCGCGCGGGATCACCGAACTCACGGTCTTCGCGCCCGATCACCCCAAGCTGCTCGCCGTCATCGCCGGGGCCTGCGCCAGCGCGGGGGCGCATATCGTCGACGCGCAGATCAGCACGACGACCGACGGGCGCGCGCTCGACACCATCTCCCTCACCCGCGCCTTCGAGCGCGACGAGGACGAGTTGCGCCGCGCCGACCGCATCGCCGCCGCCATCGAGAAGGCACTGGCCGGCGATATCCGCCTGCCCGACATGGTGGCGAAGAAGCTGACCAAGCGTCCGCGCGCCTTCACCGTCGAGCCCGAGGTGACGCTGAACAATTCCTGGTCGAACAAGCACACTGTGGTGGAGGTCTCCGGCCTCGACCGGCCAGGCCTGCTCTACGGCCTCACCCAGACGCTCTCCCGCCTCAACCTCAACATCGCCTCGGCGCATGTCGCAACCTTCGGCGAGCGGGCGGTGGACGTGTTCTACGTCACCGACCTCATGGGCGCGAAGATCATGGGCGCCGCCCGCCACTCCGCCATCCGCCGCGCCCTCCTCGCCGTCCTCGACGCCGACGACGAGGCCAGCGCGGCGTAGGCGAAGGGCGTCACAGGCGAAGCGCGGCGGCGGCCAGCGGGAATACTGAAACGGAGCGCCGGGAGCGTCCGCCCCTCATCGCGCATCCGATCAACCAATCGGCCTCCGCCTCGAACCCGGCCCTGGCGCGCCCCGAGGCCGCTCAATAAACCTCGCCATCGGCGACCATATCGCCGTTCCGGGGTTGCTAGCCCGGCCTGATACCGCCGCGCATCGCTTTCCACCGCCAAAAAATGGGCCCGCTCGCGGGCCAGAGGCGCCTCCGCCGCCGGTAGGCGCTCGGCCGCTCCCGCCGTACGGCACCCAACTACCTCTGCCTTTACTATGACACCTCTAACATTCTGGATATGCTGAGATAATTGGCCATGGCGGGCGCAGCAACGCTGTCAAAATGGTCATATCAAATTCATGGCATGTGCTAAAAAGGAGGCGAGCAGATCCGAGCAGCCTTGGGCGAGAAGGCGACAAAGGAACAGCAGAATGGATGCCGCACAATCGAGTGTAGCAGCGACGAAGCCCAAGCGGGTTCATCCACTCCGGTTGGCTCAGTCTCATGCCGATCGAAAAGAATGGGCGGACCTGATCGGCGCGACCAGCAGCTTCCGCCTCCTCCGGTCACGCCCGCGCCTTCTCGCAACGCGCCTCGAAGCAGCCTTGGCCTTGGGCGATGAGGCGGAGATTGCCTGGACATTCGCCATAGCGGTCGGAACGCCCATGTCGCCGGAGTTGCGCTTCGCGACCGTTCGCCCTCTGATCAAATATGGCAGGGCGAAAGAGGCCTGGCTCCTATTGCAGGTCGACCCTCAGATGGAGGGGCATCATAATTTTCGGCGCACCGCAATGCGACTGGGGAAAATTGCCCAGCAGGGATCGGAAACGTTCACTGAAGTCCGGCGGTTCGTGAGTAGAGGCGCGCCCAAACAGAAACGGCATCGGATCGCCCTGCCTTTCCCCGCCGCCGACGACATCAAAGACAGAGACGTCGGCACGGCGAACGCGCTGTTCTCGTCTCATGTCGACGAGCGCCACATATCCGCGTTCTGGGCGGAAACGGAAGCCTTCGAACAACGCGCTCGCCGCCCACGGCGCCCGCTCGGGTTTGAACTGCGCGATGTGTTTGTGAATGTCGACGGGCATGTCTGGAACAAGAAGGGCGAGATCATCGTCGATGTGGGACGCCCCGTCCCGCAGTTTGATGAAGCAGCGTGCCCTGTCGTTCCAGAAGCGATCAGCGGCCTTCGTGCGACACGAGGGATATATCACTGGCTGGTGGACACCATGCCGACGCTATCGGCCATTCGCGAGCGAGATAGTGCAAAGATACTGATTGCGGAGAAGGCCCCTCAATTTGAGTACGAAAGCCTGCAGCTCGCCGGCGTGCCGGACGAGGCTATCGAGAAATGCTCGGGCATCCGGTTCGTGGAGCGACTGATCCTGCCATCGGTGGGCATGGCCACTTTACGACTCTGGAGCAGGGTCGGAACATTGTTCGAGGCCATGAAGCAGTCAGCCACGGCCCTTTCCTCCGGCGAAGACCTAGCTGAGAAGATCTACATTTCGCGCCGGGACAGCGTCCGCAGACGGCTGACGAATGAGCAGGAGCTTGAGGATCGCCTGTCGGAGAATGGCTATCGGATCGTCGAAATGGCGACGATCCCCTTTTGGAAGCAGGTGGCCCTCGCCGCGAGCGCACGTGAAATCATGGGCCCGCACGGGGCAGGCCTCTCTCACATCCTTTTCGCTCAGCCCGGCACCAAAGTAACCGAGCTTCTGCCGATCACGGATGGCACCTATTTCTTGCGATTCAACTATGCGCGACTGAGCCTTGTTCTCGGCCTTGATTATAAGGCCTGGATAGAGCCGCAGCCCGTCATGACAGACGCTTGGCATCTGGACCTTGCCGAGCTTTTCGACTCGGGATTGATTTCGTGAAGCGTGGATCATTTCTGGTCCTGACCTTCCTCGCCTTGGTGAGTGCGTCTCAGCCGGCATTGGCTCTCAGCGCCTCCGAGGCGCAGGACTTTCTTGTCCAGAATGTCTGCGTCGATGACTCCAACCGCGCTCTGATCGGGGTCGCGCCTGGCGATCCCCGCTGCACGAGACAGCGGGATATTAGACAGTCGGATCGCATCCCCTACCACCTTGTGGCGAGGTCTCAGGCGGAGCCTGATTGTTCATCGCGGAGGGTTTTTCGCGATAATTTGCCTTTTGAACGCAATGGCACTATCCGCGCCGTCGGGGCCGTAACGATTGACCGTCATCCATGCGCCAAGACGGACCCCTATATTCCCGCTTATCTCTCGGTACGCGCCATAGATGACGCCTATATGTTCATCATGGGCACATGGACCCGAACGAAAGACGGCGGCCGCTATGGCGGTGGTGTGACTCCCTTCTGCAACACAGACCCAAACAGCTCGGAACGCTATTTTCGTAACTGGGTACTCGCCAAGTATTCGGATCTGATTGCCGATAACGTCGGCTATTATGTTGCGGAAAAGAAGGGCGCCTTCACGGGCCTCTCCAGACCCGGCGACGCCTGTCCCGCGAAATATCCGACAAAATACATTGCCTTCTGGACCCGCGGGACCTTTCGGTACGGCAATGGGATGGAGATGGATACGATCGTATCCCACCCTTACTCTCAAGTCGGGAAAAACTCGTTCAGCCCTGGCGCCGCGCGGCAGATGGAAAGGACATATTGGACGAAAGAGTTTGGTCAGACCCGCTGGGAAAATTGGAAGCGAGAAGATTTCTTCAATCGAAAGGCTGGCATGTCAGCAATTGAATTAGCTGAAGCCCATTTCAATGCCAAGGATTGCTCTCGGCCCTTTCAAATTCAGGGAAAGTTGACGGACGATTTTCAACTCGGTGAAGTCATCTTTCGCGATGGTTATTATTCTCAAGATGCAATGGATTTAAAGACAGGCGAGAACCACCGCTGGATTATGGTGAATTGCCAAGAGACCACCGGCATTATGACACCGGACGATCCATCGGGCGATCCGTTTCCCGACTTTCACGCTGGGGGTAGTCAGTTCTGGGATTTCTGGAAATAGAAACAAGCCCAGTACCCGCAATAATGAGACGTCGTGACATGTCCTTACCTAATTTGAACATGTCCGCATCCGACTTCCTGAATTTCGTCAACCCATAAGTGGAGGAATATCGATGACTGATCTACCCGACGTTAAGCCGCATCTGATCCGTTTCATCGGTCGCTCTGTCGCTCACCAGTTCGGAACGCCTTGGAATGACATGCTGGATGAGGAGCGCAAGCAGCTCGACAAAATGATCCGTCGGATCCTCATCGCCGAGCGGAAGTATCTGGAGCGCAGCCCATCCAAGGAGCCCGGCGCGCTCGTCGACGCGGAATGACCGCCCGTCGGCACATTCGATAGCGCGTTGACGCGCTCAAGCGGAATCAGGCCCCGCGCCATCGTTGCGCGGGGCATTTTTTATTCCCCGTCCCGGAGAACGCCAGGAACACCGCGCGTACGAGCGTCGATATCGCTCGCGCGACACGGGTTCGCCGCTTAACCCCCCTTTAAACGCCGTCATTTAGAGTTCGTTTACCGGCGGGTCGGGGGTGGCGCATTTCATGTTCGGACGGCGAGGCGAGATGGAGCGGCGGGAGCCGGTGCTGGGCACGCCCGGCTTCGACGGCGATCTGCGCCTGACCGCCGACGACCGCCCGACCCAGGCGAGCGCGCCGCTGGCCCGCGAGCGCGCCTCCGGCGGCAAGGCCCGCAAGGGCTCCGCCCGGGACAACGGCAACGCCACCGGCAACGGCACCAGCAAGGGTCGCGCGCGCGGCGCCTCCGGCGGGGGGCGCGGCCTCATCGGCCGCCTCTTCTACTGGGGCGTCGTGCTCGGCATCTGGGGCGTGATCGCGCTCGGCGGCCTCATCTTCTATGAGGCGAGCCAGCTTCCCCCGATCCAGAACCTCGCCATTCCCGACCGGCCGCCCACGGTCATCATCCAGGGCGCGGACGGCAAGGCGATCGCCACGCGCGGCGAGATGGGCGGGGCGAACGTGCCGCTGCGCGCCCTGCCGCCCTATCTGCCGCAGGCTTTCGTGGCCATCGAGGACCGGCGCTTCTATTCGCATTTCGGGCTCGACCCGCTGGGCCTCGGCCGCGCCGTGGTGGTCAACCTCACCGCCGGCCGGCTGCGCGAGGGCGGCTCGACGCTGACCCAGCAGCTCGCCAAGAACCTGTTCCTCACGCAGGAACGCACGCTCTCGCGCAAGATCCAGGAACTCATCCTCTCGATCTGGCTGGAGACCAAATACTCCAAGAACGAGATCCTCGAACTCTATATGAACCGCGTCTATTTCGGCGCCGGGGCCTATGGCGTTGAGGCCGCCGCCCAGCGCTATTTCGGCAAGTCGGCGCGGCAAGTCACGCTGTCGGAAGCGGCGATGCTGGCCGGTCTCGTCAAGTCCCCCTCCTCCCTCGCCCCCACGCGCAACCTCGATGGCGCGCAGGACCGCGCGGAAGTGGTGCTCGCGGCGATGCGCGAGGCGGGCTTCATCTCGGCCGAGATGCAGCAAGCCGCCCTCGCCCGCCCGGCGACCTTGGCCAAGGGACAGGGCCCGGATTCCACCGGCTATGTCGCCGATTGGGTCGTCGAGCAGCTCAAATCCCTCATTGGCCCGATCACCGAGGACGTCATCGTCCAGACCACCATCGAACCGACCCTGCAGGCCGCCGCCGACAAGGCGCTGAAGGATACGCTGGCCAAGAGCGGCAAGAAATTCGGCGTCGAGCAGGGCGCCGTGGTGGTGATGGACACCGATGGCGGCGTGCGGGCGCTGGTCGGCGGGCGCTCCTATGAGGAGAGCCAGTTCAACCGCGCCATCACGGCCAAGCGCCAGCCGGGCTCCTCCTTCAAGCCCTTCGTCTACCTCACCGCCATGGAGCGCGGGCTGACGCCGGAGAGCGTGCGCGAGGACGCGCCGATCCAGATCAAGGGCTGGAAGCCGGAGAACTTCTCCAAGGATTATCGTGGTCCCGTGGAGCTGAAGACGGCGCTTGCCCTCTCGCTCAACACGGTCGCGGTCCGCCTCGCCCTCGAGGTCGGGCCGGAAGAGGTGATCAAGACCGCGCACCGGCTGGGCATCACCTCCAAGCTGGAGCCGAACGCCTCCATCGCGCTCGGCACGTCCGAAGTCTCGCTGCTGGAGATGGCGAGCGCCTACGCGCCCTTCGCCAATGGCGGCATCGGCGTGACGCCCCATGTCATCGAGCGGGTACGCGACAAGTCGGGCAAGGTTCTCTACGCCTACGCCCAGCCGAGCCGCGGCATGGTGATGGCGCCGCCGCATGTGGCGATGATGAACCGCATGATGCAGGACGTGCTGCTGGTCGGCACCGCGCGGCGGGCCGATCTGCCGGGCTGGCCGGCGGCGGGAAAGACCGGCACCAGCCAGGATTACCGCGACGCCTGGTTCCTCGGCTATACCGGCCGCTTCGTCGCCGGCGTGTGGCTCGGCAATGACGACGCCTCCCCCACCAAGAAGGCCGGCGGCTCGGGCCTGCCGGTCGACATCTGGAGCCAGGTGATGAAGGCGGCGCACAAGGACATGCCGCCCGTCGCCCTGCCCGGCGCGGGCACCTATCTGCCGGGCGGCACCGTTCCGCCGGGCGAGGTGCCGGAAGAGCCGGTCGTCACCGGCGGGCCGCAGCCCGTCCCGCACGGCACGCCGAAACCGGGGCTCGACAACTGGCTGATGGAAAAGCTGTTCGGGCGAAGCTGAGCGCCTCCCGCGCCGCCTTCGCTCCGTCGGCGCCGCCCTCGGCGCTACCCGCCAAATCCGTCTTGCGAACCGGTTCCGTCCCGCGCGCCATAACGGTGGAGCTCGGCTCCATGCGCCTTCAGCCAGGCTTCCGCTCGCCCGCGGCCGGGGAAAAGCCGGTCCACCGTCGCCCAGAAGCGGGGGCCGTGGTTCATCTCGCGCCGGTGCGCCACCTCATGGGCCGCGAGATAGTCGAGCACCTCGGCCGGCGCGAAGATCAGCCGCCAGGAATAGGACAGGGCCCCTTGCGCGGAGCACGAGCCCCAGCGGCTCGCCGTATCCCGCAGCGTGACGCGCGCGATCGTCACGCCCAGCGCCGCGGCGTGGCGGCGTGAGGCCTCGACGAGATCGCGCTTCGCCTCGCGCTTGAGGAAATCGGTGACGCGCCGCGCGATATGGGCGGCCTCGCCCGCCACGATCAGGGCCGGCTCCCCGTCGACCTCGCCGACCCACACCGTGCCGCGCGCGCCCGGCTCATGGCGCAGGCGATGCGGCACCCCCCGCAGCGGGATCGCGGCGCCGGGCGCGAAGGCGACCGTCCGCGGCAGGCGGTCGAGACGAAGCTTGATCCAGTCCGCGTGACGCCGGGCGAAATCATAGGCTTCGTTCACCGTCCCCCGCGCCGGCACGGTCAGCACGACGTCGCGCGTCGCCGCGCGCACCCGCAGTGTATAGCGGCGGGCGCGGGGATTGCGGCGCAGCGTGACGAGGATTTCTTCGAGGCCGACCCGGACACGGAAGCTCGCAGGCTCGTCCGGTGCCGGGCGCGCCGGCCGGCGCGGAGCGGCTTTGGAGGAGGGAGGCTGCGCGGGGCGGAAGAGCATCAGTCAACCGGGCCGGGGAATCCGGGCGCCATTATGGCGCCCTTTCAGGCCGGGCGTCAGCCATACCGCGTCACCGGTCGATGGCGCGACGGCGCACGGTATCAGCGTGCCGCGCGGCGGCGGTTGCGGTCCTGGACCGGCTGGTAGGCGATGCGGGCGTGGTAGGCGCAGTAGGGAAGGCCCGTCTTGGTGCGGCTGCCGCAGTAGAAGAAGTCCGCCTTGCCGGGGTCGCCCACCGGCCAGCGGCAGGTGAATTCGGTGAGGTTCAGGATCGTGCAGCGGTCGGCCATCGGCACGACATTGGCCACGGGATCGGGCAGATCCGCCGGCTCCGGCTCGATCACCGGGTGCAGCACAGGCGCCAGCGCCGCGTTGCCCTGCACCATCGGGCGGGCGGCCGGGGCGGCGGGGCGCGGCTTGCGCGGGCGGGCGACCGGGGCGGCCACCGCCTTGGCGCGACCCGAGAGACCCAGCCGGTGAACCTTGCCGATCACGGCGTTCCGGGTGACGCCCCCGAGTTCCGCGGCGATCTGGCTGGCCGACAGGCCGTCGGACCAGAGTTTCTTGAGCAGCTCGACCCGCTCATCCGTCCAGTTCATCGCTGTGCCTCCTTCGCTCGCCGTCCCGCAGACGGAATCCCACGGCCCTCCGGCCGAGAGCCCCGGCCGGTGAGAAACGCCGCATAACGCCACTGGGAATGCCGCCGCACGAGATGTCGTATCTGACGAGAGGGAGGCTACAATATGCGCAGACTCGCGCACAGTAGGTTCACGTCCGAAACGATCGTTTTCCCCAGTTGAGAGTCCGCGCCGCAACACTCCGTAAAGGATGCGAGTCGGATCAACAGCTTGAGTCGGGGGGAGCTGGCGCCCGGAGGCGTCTTGATCGGCCTTCTTCCTCTCCTACTCGCCCCCTTGCCTAGAACGGTTCCGGAATGAACCCGGTCGCGCCTTCGTTTGTTGTTGCCCTATCGGGCGGGGCGTATGGA
>JAEZMI010000279.1 GCA_023414975.1 Pseudomonadota bacterium
GTATCCTCCTTCGGTTTCGGCGGCACAAATGCCCATGCGGTGATCCGGCTGCCGGAACCTCACGAGCTTCCCGCCCCGCCCGCGGCCCCGGCGGCGCGGGTGCTGATGATTTCCGCCCAGAGCCCGGAAGCGCTGTCGCGTCTGGCCGAGACCTATGCCGAGCGGCTGGACGGCGAGATGGAACGCGCGCGCGTCGCGCACGCCGCTGCCCATGGGCGCGCCCGCCTGCCGCACCGGCTCGCGGTATCGATCGAGGACCCGGAGGCCCCGGCCAAGCTGCGGCGCCTCGCGCGCGGCGGCACCGACATGGCACTGCTGCGCGGCGTCGCCGGGGCGGCCGGCAGCGAGGTCGCCTTCGTCTTCACCGGCAATGGCGGGCAGTATGCCGGCATGGGCCATGCCGCCTGGCTCGCCAGCCCGGCATTCCGCGCCGTGATCGACGAGATCGACGACATCTTCGCCCCGACCGCCGGCTGGTCGTTGGCGCAGGCCTTCCGCCAGCCGCCGGACGAGGCCGCGCTGGCCGCCACGGAGATCGCCCAGCCGCTCATCTTCGCGCTGGAAGTCGCCGTCGCCCGTAGCCTCATGGACGCCGGCTGCCGGCCCGCCGCCGTCGTCGGCCACAGCGTGGGCGAGATCGCGGCGGCGCATATCGCCGGCGCGCTCAGCCTGTTCGACGCCACCCAGCTCATCTATTGGCGCAGCCGCCTTCAGGGCGAAACGCGCGGCACCGGCACCATGGCCTTCCTCATGGCCAGCGCCGAGCGGGCGCGGGAGCTGATCGCCGCCGCCGTCCAGCCCGAGGTCGTGCTCGGCGCGCTGAACGCGCCCAAGGGCGTCACCCTGTCCGGCCCGGCCGCGGCGGTGGACGCGGTGCTGCGCCTCGCCCGCCGGCAGGGCGTGGTCGGCAAGCGGCTCGGCATCGACTACCCCTTCCACTCCCCGGCCATGGCGCCGCTGGAAGAGCCGATCCTTCAAGCGCTGGCGCTGCTGGAACCGCACGCCCCCGCCATTCCCTTCGTCTCCAGCCTCACCGGCGCGCCGGTCACCGACGCCGGTCTCGGGGCCCGCTATTGGTGGGACAACATCCGCCACCCGGTGCTGTTCGATGCCGCCATCCGCCATGTCGCGCAGGATCGCGCCATCGGCATCTTCCTGGAGATCGGACCGAAGCCGGTGCTGACCGGCTTCGTGCGCGAGATCCTCGCCGATGAAGGCCGCTCCGGCGTGGTGCTCGCCTCGCTGCAGGACAAGGACCGGCCGGAAGACGATCCGGTCGAGCGCGCCCTGCTCGCCGCGCTGGTCAATGGCGCCACGGTGGATGAGGAACGCCTGTTCGGTCCGCCCGCCCTGCCCGGCCGCCTCGCGCTTCCCGTCACGCCGTGGAACCGTCAGCCCATTCTTCCGCCGCGCACCCCCGAAGCGGTGGACCTTATCGGCGGCGGAGCACCCGACCATCCGCTGCTCGGCGTGCGCCCGATGCGCAACGGGCGCGAATGGCGCGCGCTGCTCGACATCGAATCGCGCCCCTTCCTGGGCGACCACAAGGTCGGCGACAGCGTCATCGTGCCGGCAACGGGCCTCGCCGAAATGGCGCTCGCCGCCGGCCGCGCCGCCTATGGCGCGGAGCGGCTGCGGCTGGAGAATTTCGACATCCTCACCGCCCTGCGTCTCACCCCCGGCGAGAGCGTGGAAACCCGCGTCTCCCTCGACCCGGAAGGCGAGGTCACCATCACCTCCCGCGCCCGCGGCGCCGAGGACTGGGCGCTCAACGCGCGCGGCCGCGTCCTCGTGGACGATGCCGGCGAACCGGCCGAACACGCTCCCGCGGAAGACGCGGAAGAAACGGTGCTGGACGCTGCCACGCTTTATGCCGGCGCGGAAAAGCTTGGCCTGCTCTATGGCCCGGCCTTCCGGCTGGTGACACGCGCCGCCCGCGCCGGCGCCGCGATCACGCTCGATCTCACGCCGCCCGACGTGAACAATTGCACGCCGGAGGGCCTGTTTGTGCTCTCGCCAATGCGGGCCGACGCCGCCCTGCATGGCCTGGTGCTCGCCGCCGATGCGCACGCCGCGCCCGGCACCGCCTTCGTGCCCGTGCGCATCAACGCGCTGCGCGTCTTCACGGCGGGAGCCGAGCCCGTGCGGGCCCGGCTGGGCATCAACCGGGCCAGCCCGCGCTCGCTCGATCTCGACATCGCGCTCTTCGATGCCGATGGCGCTCTCGTCGCGCGGATGGAGGGCGTCCGGCTGCGGGCTCTGGCCCTGTCCAGCACGCCCCGGCTCGACGCGGACTTCCGCCAGACGCTGGTTCCGGTCGGTCCGGCGGTAAGCACGGCCGCCGCCCGCGTCGCCGCCTATCTCGAACAGGCGGGCGCGGCCGATCAGTCCGACGACACGCTTCTGACCGACGCGCTCGCCTATGCCATCGCCCACCGCGCCATCATGGCGGTGGCGGGCGAGGAGACGCGGGCCGGCGACCGGATCGAACCGGACACGCTCGTCGCCAGCGGCCGTCTCCCCGCCGAGCGCAAGCCGGTGTTCGTCACCCTGCTCGAACTGCTGGCGGAAGCCGGCCTCGCCACGCATTCCCCCGGGGAAGGCTGGAGCGTCGTGGCCGACAGCGACCTGCCCGCCCCCGAACCGCTCCTCCACGAGATCGCCGCGACCGCTCCGGAACGCGCCGCCGAGCTCGCCATCGGCGCGCGGCTGGCGGCGGAATTGCCCGCACTCATTGGCCTGACTGCACCGATCGTTCACCTCACTGGCCTGACTGACCACTGGGAATCGGCCTCCCCGACCGCTCGCGCCATGGCCGCGCAGGCGGTCGATCTGGTGCGTGCCGCGGCCGGCGGGGGCCCTCTGTCCGTGCTTCTGGTGGAGCGCCACGGCGCGGTCTACGACGCGTTGCGCCCTCTCGCCGAGGCGGGGCACATCAACCTTACTATAGTACCTTCCGATAACGCGGCGCGCCCGCGCCTTGCCGACCGCATTCGCCCGAGCGCGCGGATTGTGCTGACGGATCAGCCACTTGGCGAGGTCGACCTTATCCTGCACGCCGATCCGCGCCAGCCCCTCGGGCCCCAGGGCGACGGGCGGCTGATGGAGGCTCTGCGGCCCGGCGGCGTGCTGCTCGCCCTCGCGGCCGCCCCGCTCGGCTTTGCCCGGCTGATGGCTCTCGACACCCCGGCACGGGCGCGCGGCCATCTGCTCACGGGCGAGCGGGGCGCCACGGAAGTCCTTGTCATTCCCTCGAAAAAGCCGGAACCGGCGCTCCTCCCCACCCTCGCCCCGGCGCTTCTTGCCCTGCTCGCGACGGACGCCGGAAGCTGCCTCGTCTCGCACCGCGGCCATGAACTCGACGCCGATCCGGCAACGGAGGATGGAGAGGTTCTATTTTACCGTCCATTGGCCGATGACAGCGCTGCCTCGCTCGCCAAGGCGCTCGACAAGGCCGGCCGGCTGCTGGAAGCGCTGCGCGCCGTACCCCGCCCGCCGGCACTGCGCCTGCTGATCGACGGCAGCCCGCTCGGCCCCCACCCTCGCGCCGCCGCCTTCTGGTCCTTCGGCCGAACCGCCATCAACGAGTACCCTGACCTCGACATAAAGATGGTCGGGCTGAACCTTCGGGTGATCGATTCCGAGGTGGCCGCCACGCTTGCCCGCGCCGTGCAAACTCTGCCGGACGAACGGGAATTGGTGTTGGACGACAAGGGCTTGCAGGCTCTGCGCGTGGCGCCTGCGGCGCGTGACGGCGCGGTCGCGTCCCCCGCTCTGCGCCTCGGCATGGACCGGCCGGGCTCGCTCGACCGGCTGGAATGGCGCGCTGAAACCCGCCGCGCGCCCGGCGCCGGCGAGGTCGAAATCGAGATCGCGGCCAGCGCGCTCAATTTCCGCGACGTGATGTTCGCGCAGGGCCTCATCGGCGATGAGATGCTCGAGAACGGCTTTGCCGGCCCCACACTCGGCTTCGAATGCGCCGGCCGGATCGTCCGGGTCGGCGAAGGGGTAAAATCACACCGCGTTGGCGATGCGGTCATGGCTTTCGCCCCCGGAGCCCTCGCCACCCACACGACCCTGCCGGTAAGCGCCGCCCTCCCCGTTCCCGCCGGCATCCCGCTCGACGCCGCCGCGACGCTTCCCGTCGCCTTCCTCACCGCCTGGTACGCCCTCGTCGAATGCGCCCGTCTGCGCGAGGGCGAAACGGTGCTGATTCATGGCGCGGCCGGCGGTGTCGGTCTGGCGGCCATGCAGATCGCGAAGGCGCGCGGCGCGCGTGTCATCGCCACCGCCGGCTCGCCGGAAAAGCGCGCGCTGGCAAGGCTTTGCGGTGCGGACGCCGTATTCGACTCCCGCGACACCAGCTTCGCGGAGGCGATCCGCGCAATGGGCGGGTGCGAGGTCGCGCTCAACTCTCTATCGGGCCGCGCCATGGAGTTGACGCTCCGGACGCTCAAGCCCTTTGGCCGTTTCGTGGAGCTCGGCAAGCGCGATTTCATCGCCAATACCGGCATCGGCCTTCGCCCGTTCGCCCGCAACCTCGCCTATTTCGGCGTCGACGCGGACCAGCTCATCGCCGCGCGGCCGAACCTCGTGGCGGAGATGCTCGGCGAGCTGTCGGCGCTGTTCGTCAGCGGTATCTTGAAACCCCTCCCCTATCGTGTGTTCGCGGCGGAGGACGCCCGCGCCGCGCTGCGGCTGATGCAGGGCGCCGGCCATGTCGGCAAAATCCTCATCCGGCCGCCCACCGTTCCGACGGATCACGTGGAAGCCGTTGATTTCACGGCATCTTCCGACGGCGTCCACCTC
>JAEZMI010000327.1 GCA_023414975.1 Pseudomonadota bacterium
GCAGCACGCGGAAGGCCGCCTTGCAGAGCGGCTTGGCGATGGCGAGCTGGTCCATCTCCTCATAGTCGCCCTGCTGGAGGTCGACGATCTCGCGCTCGGAGGAGCCGGAGATGAGGATCATGGGGAAACAGTTGGTGGTGGCGTTCGCCAGCGCGGTCAGGCCGTTGAGGAAGCCCGGCGCGGAGACGGTGAGGCACACGCCCGGCTTCTTCGTCAGGAAGCCGGCGATGGCGGCGGCGTTGCCGGCGTTCTGCTCGTGGCGGAACGACACGACGCGGATGCCTTCCGCCTGGGCCATGCGGCCGAGATCGGTGATCGGAATGCCGGGCACGCCGTAGATCGTCTCGATACCATTCAGTTTCAGCGCATCAATGACGAGGTGGAAGCCGTCGGTGAGCTCCTGCTCCGACTCGGCGGCCGCGTTTACGTCGATCACTTGTGCAACTGCAGACATCCCGTATTCCCTCCCAAACTTCCTCGGCGGGTTCTGCCGCCCTTAAATCCAAGTCCATTTCAGCGGCCTCGAGCGAGGCCCCTAGTCCGATCTTCAGTCCAAGTCGACATGGCTCTCGACGTGCCGCGCAAGGCGGAGCGTGTGGTCTCGCACCAGACGCTCGGCGCGGTCAGCGTCCCGCGCCTCAAGAGCCAGAATGATCTCCTGATGGTCGGCCGCCGAACGCTGCGCCCGGTCCATCTCGAAGATCGTGCGATGGCGGATGGCCCGTACATGGAAGAACAGGTTGTCCGTCATCGCCGCGAGCAGTGAGGAGCCGCTCAGCCGGATGAGCGCCTGATGGAACGCGATATTCGCGGAGGAATATTCGTCGCATCGGTCGCGTTCGATCCGGTTAAAGTCGAACTCCCTGAAATAGGCCCTCAGCCCGGCGATCGCCTCATCGCTCGCGCGCTGAGTGGCGAGGCGGGCCGCCATGCTTTCGAGCGCCGCCCAGGCCTCGATCATCTCGATGATCTCGGCCTTTGAACGGCGAACCACCAGAATTCCCCGCCGGGGCACGGCGCGGAGCAGGCCTTCCTGCTCCAGCATCGCGACCGCCTCGCGGATCGGCGTCCGGCTTGCGCCCAGACGCTCCGAAATATCACGCTCGTCCAACAGCACCGGCTCCGAGGAGCCGTAGATGTTCATGTTGGTGATGGCTTCCTTGAGAGCGGCGTAGGCCTTGCTCTTGAAGCTCTCCTTGGCCGGCAGCCGCTCGATGGCCAGACCATGGTCACCGCTCTGCCAGCGCTTGTTCAGAACTGCCTTGCTGTTCACGGACGCTCCTCTGCGGAGGTCTTCCGCGGGGGACTTCAAGAAATTTGGCATACCAAATACCAGCGTGTCAATTGGAATCCCCCTGAAGAACGGGGTAGGGGCGCTCCTTCTTCCCTTGGGTCACTGTGGCGCCGGCCCTTGATTCTCAAGACGTTCTCAGGCGCCACGCCCGAATTGCGTATGCAATATACCACGGGTCAAAAGCCGTGGCGAGGGCGTGTGAACAGTTTGCACCGGCGCGGATTCAGAAGTTCCGGGGCGGGGAGAGAGTGGGCCGGTGGGGGTGCGCTGGCGCGGGAGGGTTTTTTGCCGATGAGACTTCCGCTGGGTCCCGGCTCGCCTTCCGCTGGCGCTTCAGGCGTCCGGGACACGGTGCTTGTGTCTCGGCCCCAGCCTCTCGTTCCCCGGACGAGCTGCACAAGGTGCAGCGACGATCCGGGGCTCAGGGGAAACTTCCGCCGCAGGCGGCTCTGCCGGTCTCGTCTTGGAGCGAAGGCAGCAGGGCCGAAGACTCGTCCGCCGGGTCCCGGCTCGCCTTGCGCGGACGCTTCAGGCGTCCGGGACACGGGCGGGTCAGGCGGGGAAGCGGCCGTGTTTTTCCACATGGGCGGCGAGGCCCAGCGTGTGCTCGCGCACCAGACGCTCGGCGAGGTCCGCGTCGCGGGCGACGAGGGCGGCGATGATGGCGCGGTGCTCCTGAAGCGAGCGCTCGGAACGGTTCTCCTGCCGGACCGAGACGGCGCGGATGCCGCGGATGTGGATGAAAAGGTTGGCGGTCATCTCGCCGATCATCTCACAGCCGCCCAGCCGGATGATGGTCTGGTGGAAGCGGATATTGGCGTCCGAGTACTCGTTCATGTGCTCGGTCGGGGCTTCCGCCTCGAAGTCGTGGAACATGTCGCGCAGCCCGGCCAGCTCGCGGTCGCTGGCGCCGGTGGCGGCGAGGCGGGCAGCCATGCTCTCCAGCGCCGCCCAGACGATGATCATGTCGATGATTTCGCGCTTGGACTTGCGCACCACGAAGATGCCCCGGCGCGGCACCGAGCGCACGAAGCCTTCCTGCTCCAGCACCGTGAGCGCCTCGCGGATGGGCGTGCGGCTGACCCCGAGATCCTGCGAGAGCTGGCGCTCGTCGAGCCGGATCTCGCTCTCCTGGCCATAGAGGTCCATCTCGGTGATGGCCTTCTTGATGGCGTCATAAGCCAGCGTGCGCAGGCTGGTGTTGGCCGCGAGCGGCGCAATGTTGAGGCGTGAGTTGGGATCGGCGATTTCCACGGGCTTCCTCTCGGTTCAGTCTCTTGTTGCTCTTGTTTTTGCGGGGCCGCCGTCCTGCATGCGGGTGGCTTGGTCCGGGCGCGCCTGTTGGCGCGGGCGATTCCTCACCCTTCGGCAGGCATCCTGAAGATCATATATCACATACCGATTGTCCATCCGACCATCGCCGGATGACGCTGCGGGGTGCCCCGCCGTGCGCGCTCCGCCGTCGGCGCGCCCGCGGCGTCCGAACCTGCGGCGTCCGAAGCCATGGTCTGTGCACCCGCGCGGCGGGCGACGCCCCACGCCCGACAACCCCGCCCGACGCCGCGATGCGTCGGCCTGGGACCTTCCCCTAGGGAAGAAACCGCCAAGTATTCCCTTGCGTCATGTTCCCATAGGGAAGATTTCCCGCGTAAAAAAGTTGCATGGCTGGTATGCAAAATTTTGCATAATGAAAAAAAGCAGAGTATGTTCCCTACAGTCTTCTGGCGGCTCCTCTGTGGAGGTAATCGGCCGCGCATGAAAACAAGAACAATAAGAAAGAAATCACTCAAGTTTACGTTTGGAAACGTTCGAGGACAAAATGGCTACTGCCGCAACGTCATCTCAGAATAGCAGCCGCTGGCTGCAGCTTGTGTTCGGCGTCATCTGCATGTGCATGATCGCAAACATGCAGTATGGCTGGACGTTCTTCGTGAACCCGATCCAGGAGCGGCACGGCTGGGACCGCGCGGCGATCCAGGTGGCCTTCTCGATCTTCATCGTGACCGAGACCTGGCTGGTGCCGGTCGAAGGCTGGTTCGTGGACAAGTACGGCCCGCGCGTGGTCGTGCTGTTCGGCGGCGCGATGTGCGGCCTGGCCTGGCTGCTGAACTCCGTCGCCGATTCGCTGACCCTGCTCTATGTCGCCGCCGCCATCGGTGGTATCGGCGCGGGCGCGGTGTACGGCACCTGCGTCGGCAACTCGCTCAAGTGGTTCCCGGATCGCCGCGGTCTCGCCGCCGGCATCACCGCCGCCGGCTTCGGCGCGGGCTCGGCGCTCACCGTCGTGCCGATCCAGAACATGATCAAGAACCAGGGCTACGAGGCCGCCTTCTTCTATTTCGGCATCGGCCAGGGCATCGTGATCCTGTTCCTCGGCCTGTTCCTCGTGGCGCCGAAGAAGGAGCAGATCGCGGTCTTCGCGGCGAATGTCGCCAAGACGGTCAAGCAGACCGCCCGCGACTTCTCGCCCAAGGAGATGATCTCCACCCCGCTGTTCTGGGTCATGTACGCCATGTTCGTCATGATGGCGGCCGGCGGCCTGATGGCCACCGCCCAGCTCGGCCCGATCGCCAAGGACTTCCAGATCGCCGACGTTCCGGTCAGCCTCATCGGCATCACCCTGCCGGCCCTGACCTTCGCCGCCGCGATCGACCGCGTGCTGAACGGCCTCACCCGCCCGTTCTTCGGCTGGGTGTCGGACCAGATCGGCCGTGAGAACACGATGTTCGTGGCCTTCGCCATCGAGGGCGTCGGCATCTACGCGCTCTCGGTGTTCGGCTCGGACCCGATCCTGTTCGTGATCCTGACCGGCCTCGTCTTCTTCGCCTGGGGCGAGATCTACTCGCTGTTCCCCGCCATGTGCGGCGACGCCTTCGGCTCGAAGTTCGCGACCACCAATGCCGGCATGCTCTACACCGCCAAGGGCACGGCGGCGCTGATCGTGCCTTTCACCAGCATCATCACCACGATGACCGGCAGCTGGCATGCGGTGTTCGTCTCGGCCGCCGCGCTGAACATCATCGCCGCCATCATGGCGCTGGTGATCCTGAAGCCGCTCTCGGCCGCTCACCGCCGCCGGGCCTCGGAGGGCGCGACCTCCGCGAAGATCGTCGCCGCCGAGTAGGCGCGGCCTTCACCGTCGACGCCTTGCAAGGGCGCATCCCCGGATGCGCCCTTTTTGTTATCGACCCGGCGCATCCCCGGATGCGCCCTTTTTGTTATGGACCCGGCGCCCCCCGGATGCGCCCTTTTAGTTTTTGGGACCGGTGCCTCCCCGGAAGCGCGCTTTTTTGGGGTGCGGGGCCTGGCCGCCGCCGGCGCCCGGTGCGTCGTTTGTTCTTGTTCCAAAGACAATTCGGGCCGGATCGTGGCGTACACATGGCATCGCCTTCCGCTGCGGGGCGGCGTCATCATGTTGTCACCCTGTCAAATCGGGTCGCGACTACCCTAGCGTTTCTTTTGAATATCTGTTCAGCCCAAAGCTGAAAACGCAGGGTAATGACAGATTTATCATTTACGATCTGTCATCAGTTAGCCATGCTGACCAAAAAATACTTCTATTATATTCAGGGTAGTCGGTGAAATAGGTCTGAACGAATCCAATTGGCATACATAATATTGTCGATTATGATCGTGGTTCAGCGGGTCGGAACCGGACCTTTGCGTGAACCTTCGGCGCCGTGCGCGGCGGGAGGGGAGCGGCGGGGACCGGCAACGGCAAAACAACCTCGTAGACCATCGCCGCGCGAGCGGCTGCCCCGAACCGGCGACACGTTCGGACGGGGCCAAAAAACCGGCGCCGCGCCCCAACGGCATGAGCGACCGCAACGATAAGCCGATCCGCGGCACATCATGATTGGGAGAGGAGATCGCCCTTGAGCACGTATAACCAGACCGCCGCGGCCACGGGGCCCGGTGCCGACTTCTCCGAAAGCCGCCGCTGGCTCCAGCTCGTCGTCGGCATCGTGTGTATGGTCGCGACCGCGAACATCCAGTACGCCTGGACGCTGTTCGTGCCGGAAATCCAGCAGACCTTCGGCTGGGAACGCGCGTCGATCCAGATCGCGTTCACCATCTTCGTCCTCGTGCAGACCTGGCTCGCCCCGATCGAGGGCTACTTCATCGACAAGTTCGGCCCCCGCATGATGGTCGCGTTCGGCGCGCTCATGATCGGCACGGCGTGGGTGCTGAACTCGCAGGCCACCACCCTGATGGGCTTCTATGTCGGCGCGGCCGTGGGCGGCATCGGCGTGGGCTCGATCTACGCGACCTGCATCAACAACGCGCTCAAGTGGTTCCCCGATCGCCGCGGCCTCGCCGTCGGCCTCACCGCGGGCGGTTATGGCGCCGGCTCCGCCGCCACCATCCTGCCGATCGCCGCGATGATCGAATCCTCGGGCTTCCAGGAAACCTTCCTGTTCTTCGGCCTGCTGCAGGGCGGTCTCGCCTTCATCGCCGCCTGGTTCCTGCGCTCGCCCAAGGCCGGCCAGGTCAAGGCCTCGAAGAAGCTGGCCCAGAGCTCGCGCGACTACACCCTCAAGGAAGCCCTGAACAGCAAGCTGTTCTGGCTGATGCTGCTCATGTTCACCTGCGTGGTGACCGGCGGCATGATGGCCGTGGCGCAGCTCGGCGTCATCGCGCAGGACCTTGGCGTGAAGGAGTTCAAGGTCAACATGTACTTCTTCACCATGGCCGCCCTGCCGCTCGCCCTGATGCTCGACCGCATCATGAACGGCATCTCGCGTCCGCTGTTCGGCTGGATCTCCGACCATATCGGCCGTGAGAAGACCATGGTGATCGCCTTCTCGCTCGAAGGCATCGGCATCATCGCCCTCGGCTATTTCGGCCACAATCCGTGGGCGTTCCTCATCCTCTCCGGCGTCGTCTTCCTCGCCTGGGGTGAAGTCTACTCGCTGTTCTCGGCGCTGGCGGGCGACGCCTTCGGCACCAAGCACATCGCCAAGATCTACGGCGTTCTCTACTGCGCGAAGGGCATCGGCGCGCTGTTCGTTCCGCTCGGCAACCTGCTGATGGAAGCGACCGGCACCTGGTCGAGCGTGCTCTACACCGTCGCGGCCATGGACCTGTTCGCCGCCTTCCTGGCGATCACCGTGCTGCCCAAGGCGCTGCAGAACCACGTCGCCCGTTCCACCGCGCTCAATGCGGCGGATGCGGCGGCCACCCGCCCGGCCTCGGCGCACGCCTGATCACCCGATCACGCCACGACAATCAGCGGGCCCCGAAAGGGGCCCGTTTCGTTTGGCGCCACGTTCTTTGACGTCCCGTCTTTTGACCACCGGGTGATCGCGTTGCGCCGGAGCGCCTCAGCCGCCGGCGCCGTCTTCCGCCAAAGCGAGGTCGGCGAGGAATTCGACCTTGAGGCTGGCGCTCTCGCCCAGCTTCGCCAGCGCCGCGCGGTCGTACCAGCGGGCTTCCAGCGCGTCGTCCGCCGCCACCGCCTCGCCGGCGCGCCATTGGCAGAGCACGGCGATCATCGCGAAATGATGGGCGAGGCGGCCATCGGCGTCATGCTCGATGAAGTCGAGCACCGTCAGCAGGCGCGGGGAATCGGCGGTGATGCCGGTCTCTTCATTGAGCTCGCGCAGCGCCGCGTCCAGATGCGTCTCGCCCATTTCCATGCGCCCGCCGGGAAACCCCCAGCGGCCCTGGTCCGGCGGGTTGGCGCGGCGCACCAGCAGCACCTCACCCGCCCGCACGACCACGGCGAGAACGGCGGGGACGGGGCGGGTGGGAGACGGTGCTGGCATCGAGGAAACTCCCGAAGGCTGAACTGGAGCGGCATGGTTTGTTTAGTTCCGAGCGGCCGGCAACGCGAGCGGCTTGCAACGCGAGCGGTTCGGCCAAAGCGTTCTCTCTCTACTCT
>JAEZMI010000422.1 GCA_023414975.1 Pseudomonadota bacterium
CCAGCAAGACCGTCCTGCGGCATCAGCCGCCGGTACTAGAAAAAAGGGCCCGCTCGCGGGCCCTTTTCCTTACCGATCTCCGTTGCGCGGCGGGCTGTCAGTCGACCGGAAGAGCCGTGAAGCGCACCTGCCCTTCGGGGTCGGTGATCATCAGCAGCGCCGAGCGGCGGCCGTCCTTCTTCAGCGCCGCCAGCCGGTTCTCGATATCCTTGGGCGTCGCCGCCGCTTCCTGATTGACCTCGACGATGAGATTGCCCGGCGCGATGCCGCGCTCGGCGGCGACGGAGTTCGCCTCCACCGACATGACCACGACGCCCTTCAACTCGTCCTTGATCTTGAAGCGGGTGCGCAGTTCCGGCGTCAGCTCGGCGAGTTCGAGACCGAGCAGCTTCTGCGTCTCGACTTTCGGCGCTTCCGGCTTGGGGGCGGGCGTCTCCGACGTCGCGGCGGCCGTTTCGGCCTCGTTCAGGCGGCCGACGGCCAGCTTGAGTTTTTCTTCGGCTCCCTTGCGGATGACCACCACCTCGACTTCCTTGTCGACCGGTGTGTCGGCGACGATGATGGGCAGGGAGCGCGTGTCCTTGACCTCCTTGCCGTCGAAGGAGATGATTACATCGCCGGCCTTGATGCCGCCCTTGGCCGCCGGGCCATCCTCGGTAACGGCGCCGACCAGGGCGCCGCGGGCGCGCCCGATGCCGAGGCTTTCGGCGATCTCCGGCGTCACCTGCTGGATACGCACGCCGATCCATCCGCGACGCGTCTCGCCGAACTCCCTGAGCTGGGCAATGATCGGGATGGCAGTGTTGGAGGGCACGGCGAAGCCGATGCCGATGGAGCCCCCCGAGGGCGAGATGATGGCGGTGTTGATGCCGATCACGTCGCCGTCCATGTTGAACAGCGGCCCGCCGGAATTGCCGCGGTTGATGGCGGCGTCGGTCTGCAGGAAATTGTCATAGGGCCCGCTGTTGATGTCGCGGTTGCGGGCCGAGATGACGCCCACGGTCAGCGTGCCGCCAAGGCCGAAGGGGTTGCCAATGGCCATCACCCAGTCGCCGACGCGAAGCACGTCGGAATTGCCGAACTTCACCGCCTTGAGCGGCTTGCCTTCCTCGGGCGTCACCTTCAGCAGGGCGAGGTCGATCTTGGTGTCACGTCCGACGAGCTCCGCCTTCAGCTTCGAGCCATCGGCGAAGTTCGCGTAGATCTCGTCGGCGTCGGCAATGACGTGGTTGTTGGTGACGATGAAACCGCTCGCGTCGATGACGAAGCCGGAGCCGAGCGAGGAGACGCGGCGCGGCGCGTTGTCGTCGCCTTGCTGCTGGCGGCGCTTGAAGAACTCCTCGAAGAACTCTTCGAAGGGCGAGCCCGGCGGAAGCTCCGGCGTCGGTACACTGCGGGACGGGGCGACGGTCTGGGAGGTCGAGATGTTCACCACCGCGTCCATGACATTGGCGGCGGTATCCGCGACCGAGTCCGGGCCCTTCATCGCCGCGGCGTGGGCGGTGCCGGATGCCAGCGGCGCAAGAGCCAGGATGCCGGCGAGCAAAAGACCGGTGATGCCGTAACCCAGCTGGCGGGCACGGCGCGCGCTGGCGTGCGTTCCAACCGGCGTTACCGCCGCTGCCTCGAACCCGTTGGTCATGCTGCCTCCATCGCCGCAGGGAGGCATCGCCCCCCGGAATTCATTGCCGAGCGGCTGACGCTAGCCGGGCGCCGGGCTGATGCAAGCCAAAAGCGCGCGAGCCGCACAGCCGCGCGTCGCAGCGCTGCAAAGCAAAGGGGCGCCCCGTGGGGCGCCCCTTCGTCAAACATCGATGTGGCATCAGCCGCGAATGAACCAGACGATGACGACGCCGATGATCGCGCCGATCAGGCCGGTGATCCTGAGAGGCGCATCGGGCAGTTGCCCGATGGCCTCGGTAGCCCGACGGACCGCGCCAGGCGCCACCGCCAGCATCAGCCCCTCAATGACGAGGACCAAGGCCAGGGCGACGAAAAAATCCGACATCGCTCCGCCGGATCAGTTGGCGGGTGCCGGCGTGCCGGTCGCGGGCGCTCCCGTTGCAGGCGTACCCGTTATAGGCGTGCCCGTTACAGGTGCCTGGGCGGCGGGCTGGCTCGGGGCCGGGCTGCCCGCGGGGTTCGGCGCGTTGAAGAAGCGGAAGAAGTCGGACGTCGGCGAGAGAAGCATGCGCGTGTCTTCCTTCTTCAGCCCCGCCTCATAGGCTTGCATCGAGCGGTAAAACTCGAAGAAGCCGCGATCCCGGCCGTAAGCCTGCGCGAAGATGTCGTTGCGCTGGGCATCGCCTTCACCACGCAGCTGATCGGCGGTGGCGTTGGCTTCCGCGACGATGATGGTCGAGTCGCGGTCAGCGCGGGCACGGATCGTCTGCGCAGCCTCTGCACCCTGGGCGCGGATTTCCGAGGCTTCGCGCTGGCGCTCCGTCTGCATGCGCTGGAACACCGCCTGACTGTTGGCTTCCGGAAGATCCGCGCGGCGGATGCGCACATCCAGCACGTTGATGCCGAAATTGGCCGCCTCGCGGTTCACCTGATCGCGAATGCGGGCCATCAGCGTCTCCCGCTCGTCACGCACGACCTGAATGAAGGTGGATTCACCCAACACGCGGCGCAGCGCCGAGTTCAGGATGGTGGCGAGGCGGGAATTGGCGCCCTCCACATTGCCCACCGACTGGTAGAAGCGCAGCGGATTGACGATGCGGTAGCGCGCAAAGGCGTCCACCACCAGACGCTTCTGGTCCGCGGCGATGACTTCCTGCGACGGATTCTCGAGATCGAGAATCCGCTTGTCGATGAGGATCACGCTGTCCACCAGCGGGATCTTGGCGTTGAGGCCGGGCTGTTCGATCACGCGCACGGGCTCGCCGAAGCGGAGCACCAGCGCCTGCTGCGTCTGATAGACGCTGAACAGGGCCGAGTAGAGGATGATGGCGAGGACCGCGACGAGAACGGCCAGAACGATGCCAAGGCTGTTCTTCATTGGGCCGCTCCCTGGCCGGCGGTGGCGGGAGCGCGACGGGCGTCAAGGGCGCCGAGGGGCAGGTAGGGCACCACGCCCTGGCTGCCGGCGGCCGACTGGTCGATGATGACCTTGTCCATGCCGTCGAACACGCGCTCCATGGTTTCGAGATAGAGGCGCTCACGGGTCACGTCGGGAGCCTTCTGATATTCGGTGAGCACGCTGAGGAAGCGGGAGGCCTGACCGCGCGCCTCGATAATGGCGCGTTCCTTGTAGCCTTGTGCGCCCTGGGTGATGCGGGCGGCTTCGCCGCGCGCCTCCGGAACGACGCGATTGGCATAGGCCTGGGCCTCGTTCTGCAGGCGCTCGGCATCGGCGCGGGCGGCCTGCACGTCTCGGAAGGCGTCGATGACCTGCGAGGGCGGGTCGACCTTCTGAAGCTGCACTTGGGTGATGAGGACACCCGAGCGGTAGCTGTCCAGGGTCTTTTGCATGAGGTCATGCACCGCCGTTTCGATGTTCTGGCGGGCGCCGGTCAGGATCGGCTGGATGTTCGTGCGGCCGACCACCTCGCGCATGGCGCTTTCGGCCACGGCCTTGATGGTGCCTTCCGGGTTCTGGACGTTAAAGAGGAAGTCTGCCGCGCCGAGATCCTCGGTCGAGCCGGGAGCCGCGGGCTTAACCATCCAGAACACGGCGAAATCGACGTCGACGATGTTCTCGTCGCCGGTCAGCATCAGGCTTTCTTCGGACACGTCGCGCATCGCCGCGCCGCGCCGCGGATCGTCACCCGTGCGGATGCCGATGTCGACCCGATTGACGCGCGTCACCTGCGGCGTCAGCACGGTCTCGATCGGATAGGGAAGATGGTAGTTGAGGCCGGGGTTCGTCGTGCCGACGAACTTGCCGAACCGCAGGACCACGCCCTGCTCATCTGGCTCGACGCGATAGAACCCCGAAAGCAGCCACGCGACGGTGGCGATGACGACAACGGCAAGGATTCCCTTTCCGCTCCCGATGCCTCCAGGAAGAGCGGTGCGGAGCTTTTCCTGGCCCCGCCGGATCAGATCTTCAAGATCAGGAGAATTGGGCCCAGTTGATTGTGGGCCGTTACCCCAGGGACCGCGCGGACCACCACCCCATGGTCCACCGCTCTGGTTCTTCCACGACATTCCGCGGCCACTCCGTTTGCAAGCCCGATAGGTTGGGGCTCGCAAACGCAGAACCACCATACTCCACCGTGCAGAAGGGGTTGCGTACCTCCAGACCGGAAATACGACGATGGCGGTTATAGGTGACGTGGCACCCGCTTACAACGCGCCTTCGCAGGGTGGCATATGGAGAACAAAGTCGCCTTACGCAACGGTAGAGCGCATGTGCGACGCGTTGTTCACGTGCTCGGTTTGCTCGCGCCCGGACGGCGGGTTGCGATAATGCGCCAGAACGTAAAGTCGGATCGCCGAGGACAAATTGCCCTGGTTACGGCCCGAATCGATCGAGGCGACGATTTCAGATAAGGTCGTACGGCGATTCGCCGCAATTTCCTTGAGCGCATCCCAAAACTGATCTTCCAGACTGACGCTCGTCTTGTGTCCTGCGATGACAATGGATCGCTTGACCACCGGACTCTTCATCTCTCTTCCTCCCGCACTTGCCTGTGCCCGCCCATCCGCAATGCTTGTTTTGTCGATTCAGCCGCCTCAGCTTCACGCTGGGCCCTCGTGCGGCCGAACGTCAAACGCAGGCTGCGGCCGCTTGTTCCACCTCTAGCGAGGAATTCGCATCCGGTGGCGATGAAGTTTCAAAATGTTCCCTACGGGTATCTAACTGCTCCTAATGATGTGGCTCCATCTTTGAGATACGTCAATGCCGGATAAGAGAAACCGCCGTGTAAAAAGTGCATTCGCAGCGGTGAAATCGTAGTGCGAAGACAGGGATACCGTTGCCGGTAACGCCATATGGGTAGTGGAGTGGTTGGAAGGTCATGCGGATATTTCAAAAATACACGTAAGAAGTGATCTATTCAGCGACGGATTGAGTCGTTGCGGCACTGCGCTGAACCGAGGCGGGCTTCTGTGCTTCACGGAGCCGTGAAGGGCAAGTTGCCGCGGAACGGTCAGCTCATCCCGCCCGCCTTGTCCCCCTGCCCAGGTCGCATTTGCGCTGGAAAAGGCGCGTGCTAAATCGCTGGCGCCTGACTTTTCCATCACCGATTGATTGCAGCGGCCACCGCGCGAGGTTTCCGGACATGAGCAGCACCCGCATCGAGACCGATACGTTTGGCCCCATCGAGGTGGCAAGCGAGAACTACTGGGGCGCGCAGGCGCAGCGTTCGCTGGGCAACTTCAAGATAGGCTGGGAAAAGCAGCCGCTGCCGATCGTGCACGCGCTCGGCGTCATCAAGCGCGCGGCGGCGGAGACCAACAGGGATCTCGGCCACCTCGACGCCAAGCTGGCGGATGCCATCATCGCCGCGGCGCAGGAAGTGATCGACGGGAAGCTCGACGCGCATTTCCCGCTCTCGGTTTGGCAGACCGGCTCAGGCACGCAGACCAATATGAACGCCAACGAGGTGATCTCGAATCGGGCGATCGAGATGCTGGGCGGCGCGAAGGGCTCCAAGAAGCCCGTTCACCCCAACGACCATGTCAATATGAGCCAGTCCTCAAACGACACCTACCCGACGGCGATGCATGTCGCCGCCTCGGTCGAGGTCGTCAGGACTTTGCTTCCCGCGCTGAAGCATCTGCGCGACGCGCTCGGCGCCAAGGCGATAGCGTGGGAGCACATCATCAAGATCGGCCGCACCCACACGCAGGATGCTACCCCGCTGACGCTGGGGCAGGAGTTTTCCGGCTACACCCAGCAGGTCACCAACGGCATTGCCCGAATCGAGCAGACCCTGCCGGCGCTCATGGAGCTTGCGCAGGGAGGTACCGCCGTCGGGACCGGTCTCAACGCGCCGATCGGATTCGCCGAGAAGGTGGCCGCGCGCATCGCGGACATCACGGGCCTGCCCTTCACCACGGCGCCGAACAAGTTCGAGGCGCTCGCCGCCCATGACGCGATGGTCTTCACCCATGGCGCGATCAATACGGTCGCCGTGTCGCTCTTCAAGATCGCCAATGACATTCGGCTGCTGGGTTCGGGCCCGCGCTCGGGCCTGGGTGAACTCGCGCTGCCCGAGAATGAGCCCGGCTCCTCGATCATGCCGGGCAAGGTGAACCCGACCCAGGCCGAGGCCCTGACCATGGTGTGCGCCCACATCATGGGCAACCA
>JAEZMI010000001.1 GCA_023414975.1 Pseudomonadota bacterium
TTGCCGGACCATGCTGGACTTCGCCCCGCTGCGCGACTGGACGGCGGACGCGCTGGCCGAGCCGGACGAGATGGAGGAGCTCGACGTCGAGTTCTGATCCGCGCGTTCTTGCCCGCGCGTTCTTGCCCGCGCGTTCTTGCCCTCGGGTTCTGACCACGGGTTTGCCCGGCCGCGCGCGGCCTTCGGAACGGGGGGCGGAGGGGCGGGCGCCGGCGCGCTCGATCCCCGCCGGGGGGAGCGGCGGGGAGAACGCTGGAGCCGGCGCCGATCCGCCTGCGCCGCAGGCCGATCGGACCACGCCTCCTCTCTCAGGGAGCCGGAGGCGCGGCAGCGCCCCTCCGATGGGAATCGCTGCTTCTGGGAATCGCCCCGTCTGGGAACCGCTCCGTCGTTGAAGGCAGCGTGAATCGCCAGGCTTGCCCGAGGATGGCGCCCAAGCGGTGCTCCCGGAGAATCCGCGCGGGTTCCTCCGGGCTCCGGCAGCGCCTCAGGCGATGCGCTTCAGCGCGCCGGCATCCTGCACGCGGGCGATGAGGTCGGTCAGGCTCGGCGCCTCGACGACATCCCCGGTCGGGCTGACGAGGCCGCGCGCGCCTTTGAGCGCACCCGGCCGCAGCTCCAGCCCGAGGAAGCGGGCGCGGTCGAAGGAGCCCGGCAGCCACAGGCCTTCCGTCAGCGCCACGTCGAAGCCGAAGCGCGCATAATAGGGCGCGTCGCCCACTAGCAGGATCGCGCCATGGCCGAGCCGCGCCGCCTCGTTGATGGCGGTGCTCATCAGCGCCTTGCCCAGCCCCCGGTCGCGGAACCACGGATGCACGGCGAGCGGGCCGAGCAGCAGCGCCGGGCGCGCCGGGCCGGCCGTGACATGCCACAAGCGCAGCGTGCCGATCAGCCGGCCATCCGCGCCATGCGACGCGAAGGCGAGGCCGTCCGCGGGCTTGCGCCCTTCGCGCAGGCGCTCGGACGTCTTGGCGAAGCGCGCGGCGCGGCCGAAGGCGAGATCCAGCAGCGCCTCGCGCTGGGGCACATCGGCCGCGGTCTCCAGCGAGATCACGGGGGCGGCGGTGTGGATCTGAACGTGGTTGGGCTGAGCGTAGGTCATGGCAGCCTCCAACACCCGGTAATCGGCCGGGCAAAGAGGTTAACGGGAAAGGGTGATCCTGCGGGCTCGGAAGGTCCGCCGGCGGGCCTGCCCCGCGGGCTTCGAGGCGGGCCTTGCGGCCCGCACCTCAGCCTGACGGGGGGAGGTTGCGTCATCCTGAGGCACCCGCGCGGGGGCGCGGGCCTCGAAGGACGCAGACGGTCTGCGCGGACCTCAGATCACGTAGGAGCGCAGCGGCTCGAAGCCGTTGAACGCCACCGCCGAATAGGTGGTGGTGTAGGCGCCCGTGGCCTCGATCAGCACCTTGTCGCCGATGGCGAGCGACACCGGCAGCAGCACCGGGGTCTTCTCATAGAGCACGTCGGCCGAATCGCAGGTCGGGCCGGCGAGCACGCAGGGCTCCACCGCGTCGCCATCGCGCGGGGTGAGGATCGGGTAGCGGATCGCCTCGTCCATCGTCTCGGCGAGGCCACCGAACTTGCCGATGTCGAGATAGACCCAGCGCACCGAATCCGTGTCCGCCTTCTTCGAGATCAGCACCACCTCGGCCTCGATCAGGCCGGCGGCGCCGACCATGCCGCGGCCCGGCTCGATGATGGTCTGCGGGATGGCGTTGCCGAAGTGGCGCGACAGCGCGCGGAAGATCGCCTCGCCATAGGCTTCCGCCGCCGGCACGTCCTGCAGGTACTTGGCCGGGAAGCCGCCGCCGAGGTTCACGAGGCTCAGCGAGAAGCCGCGCTCGGCGCAGGCATGAAAGATCGCCGCGGCCGAGGCCAGCGCCGAATCCCACGCCTCGACGTTCTTCTGCTGCGAGCCGACATGGAAGGAGACGCCATGCGCCTCCAGCCCCAGCCGGTGCGCGTGCTCGAGCACGTCGACCGCCATGTCCGGCTCGCAGCCGAACTTGCGCGAGAGCGGCCATTCGGCGCCCGCGCCGTCGCACAGGATGCGGCAGAACACCTTGGCCCCGGCGGCGACGCGCGCGACCTTCTCCACCTCTTCCACGCTGTCGACGGCAAAGAGCCGCACGCCCAGCTCGAAGGCGCGCGCCACATCGCGCTCCTTCTTGATGGTGTTGCCGAAGGAGATGCGCTCGGCGCCCGCGCCGGTGGCGAGCACCATGGTGATCTCGTTCACCGAGGCGCAGTCGAAGCACGAGCCCATCTCGGCCAGCGCGTTGAGGATCGCCGGGTCCGGGTTGGCCTTCACCGCGTAGAACACGCGGGTGTCGGGCAGGGCCCGCGCGAAGGCGGCGTAATTGGCGCGCACGACCTCGAGGTCGACGACGACGCAGGGACCATCCTCGCGTCGGTTACGCAGGAATTCGCGAATACGGTCGGTCATGGCGCTCTCCACAGACCCGAAGCAAAGGACCCAGTGATGCGACCACCCGCCCGCGGCGCCAATGGGCCGCAGGAGTGGCGAGAAGGTGCATCCGTTCGCCGGCCGCGCGGTTTTTGCCGCAAGGCCGGATGGAAGGGAGCCGTGGCACGAAAGCGAGCCGGCGCATGTGGAGAGCGCCAGCGCGTGTCCGATGCCTTCGCTTGGTACGGGAGACCCGACCGCACGCCCGGCAAGAAGTAGTGCCTCTTCAGTTTCCCGACCTTTGGAGGGCCGACAGAGACCAAAAAAGCCCGCTACGTCGTTGCTTCAAGTCACGTTCCCCGCTGAGAGCGAGGTGCGCCGGTTTCGCCTCCGGCTACCGATCTGACTGGCGACTTTCCGGCCTCTTGTCCGGACTTCCGCCGATCGGCACGCGACCACAGGCACGTGCGAATGTTGGGCAGGGCGGGATTTAGGGTTCTACGCTGTCATATGCAAGCGGCTTTTGCGATTTTTATCGCATGCGCCCGATATATCGGCATGCACACGCCGCAAGCGGTATCGCAGGGCGGCGCGGGGCTTGCCCCAGGCTTGCATCCGGCTTGGTCAGCCTTCGACGAA
>JAEZMI010000016.1 GCA_023414975.1 Pseudomonadota bacterium
GCAATGCACTGGCCATTTCCGTGTTTCTCGCCGCTGCCACCAAGCATTCCGGCGTACCACGCTTTGTTGTCCTGGACGACGTAACGTCCTCCTTCGATGCGGGGCATCAGTATTTTCTGATGGAGCTGATACGGACGAAGCTTCAACAGCCCAACAATCCCGACGGGCTACAGTTTATCATCCTCAGCCACGACGGGCTGCTTGAAAAATATTTTGACAGGCTCGGCGGAACTACCGACTGGCACCACAACAAGCTTCAGGGATCACCGCCCATGGGGGCGATCCTCAGCCAGACCCAGGGAGCCGACCGGCTAAAGAACACGATCAGCACGTTGCTTTCCGCTGGACAAATATCCCAGGCGGAACCCCTTATTCGTCAGTACCTTGAATTCAAGCTCCAACAAATCATCAGGAAGGTGGACATCCCGGTCCCTATCGACTTTGTCATCAAGGATACCAATCGAATGGTGAGCAATTGCCTTGACGCAATCACTTCGGCAGTGGATCTGCATAAGAAGGCCGGATCCCTCATTCTGGATGCGAAGCAGGTCGGCGACCTTGGTGCCGTTCATGTCCCGGCGATCGTCGGGAATTGGGTTAGCCACTATGAAACCGGTAGCGGTAGCAGCCTGTCAGCGCCCGTGCTTTCGGGGGTGATGTCTTCCATCGACGCTTTGACTGAGTGTTTCCGCTATGATGATAGTTCATCTGGCAGCAACGTTCGCAGATGGTACAGGTCTCTTGATAAGCGATAGCTTCATACTGAGGGTGTGCGGCTGCCGACTACAATTCCGCCCTTCGCGTGACGGAGTTCATGCCCATCGTCACGCTTCCCGACATTAATTCCCTAACCGCCTCATACCGCCGCCGACGCGGCCTGGGGGCGTGCGGGGGCGCTGCCCTTCTCGCCCCCCAAGGACAATCGCCACGGCCGAGGCTCACTCGCCGGGCTCGCTGCGCCCGCACCACCCGCAGCGATTCTCCTTGCCCCCCACCCATCCCGGTCTCGCCGACGGGCAAGGGTTCAGGCGCGCTTTTGCGCCGAACCCCACCCCAAAGGAGACCATCCATGGAAACCACCCTTCGTACCATTCCCCTGTCGCAACTCGTGCCGTCGCCAGCCAATGTCCGGCGCACCAATCCCGCCGAGGCGGCAGAGGAACTGGCAGCCAGCATCGCCGCGCATGGCCTGTTGCAGAACCTCACCGTCCGCCCCGCACCGGCCAAGGGCAAGCGCAAGAGCGAGCGCTTCGAGGTGGTCGCGGGCGGGCGGCGGCTCGCCGCGCTGAGACTGCTGGAAGCGCAAGGCGTACTGGCTGCCGACCATCCTGTCCCATGCCATGTCGTCGCGAGCGACGCCGCCCTTGAAATCTCCCTCGCCGAGAATGCGCTGCAATGCCCCATGCATCCGGCGGATCAATATGAGGCGTTCGCCCAGCTTCACCGTGACCATGGGCTTTCCGCCGAAGACATCGCCGCCCGTTTCGGTGTCACCGCGACCGTGGTGCGCCAGCGTCTCAAGCTCGGCGCGATCAGCCCGGTGCTGATGGCTGCCTACCGGGAGGGTGCTCTCAATCTCGACCAGCTCACCGCCTTCACCATCACCGGCGATCATGCGGCACAGGAACGGGTCTGGGCAGAACTACCGCCCTATGGTCGCAGCCGCGCCGCGATCATGCGCCGCCTTGGCGAGGGTCAGGTCCCGTCCGATGACCGGCGGGCCTGCTTCGTCGGCCTCGATGCCTATGAGGCGGCGGGCGGCACAGTCATTCGCGATCTGTTCGATGAAGAGGACGGCGGCTTCCTCACCGATCCCGTGCTTCTGGACGGGTTGGTTCGCGCCAAGCTGCAACAGGAAGCCGACCGCATCGCCGCCGAAGGCTGGCAATGGGTAAGCGTGGCGCCGGAGTTCGATTATGGGCATGCCGCCGACATGCGTCGGATTTATCCCGAGGAACGGGAATTGTCCGATGCCGAGCAGCAGGAACTCGACCGGCTCGAAGCCGAGCATGACGCGCTGTTGGACGCATCCGATGGCGAGGTGAACGAGACGAACGAAGCCGAATTTGCCCGCATCGAGGCGGCGCTTGCCGCCCTGACAGGTGCGGAGGAATTCCGGCCCGAGGATATCGCGCGGGCGGGCGTGTTCGTCACGCTGGATGCCGATGGCGATGTGCGGATCGAGCGCGGCTTTGTCCGCGCCGGGGATGAGCCTGCCGAAACCATGGTGGAAGGCGATTCCGAAGCGAAGGCCAAGCGCGAGGGTCCTGCGCCGCTTTCGGCGGCGCTGATCGCGGAATTGACCGCCGCCCGCACCGTGGCGCTGGCACATGAATTGGCGCAGAAACCGGATGTTGCCCTGACGGCGGTGGTTCATGCGCTGGCGAGCGTGGCCTTCCATGGTGGAGCAGCCGAGCAAAGCTGCGTGCAAGTCAGCTTGCGGCGTCCTGCCTTGTCCAGCGCGGCCCCCGCCATCGCCGACGATCCGGCCTTCGCCGCCACCATGGCGCGTCATCGTGCATGGCAGGAGCGCCTGCCGGACGAG
>JAEZMI010000060.1 GCA_023414975.1 Pseudomonadota bacterium
TACAGCGCGGGGGCAATTTCCCGCTCGGCGGGTGACAGGTAGACGTTGCGGGAGGAGAGCGCGAGACCGTCACTCTCGCGTAGGGTCGGAACGCCGATCACCCGCACGGTTAAGTCGAGATCGCGCGCCATGCGTGAGATGACCTTGAGCTGCTGATAATCTTTCTCCCCGAACAGCGCGATATCCGGCGCCGCCTGATTGAATAGCTTGGCGACCACCGTCGCTACACCGGCAAAGTGGGTGGGCCGAAAATCCGTCTCCAGACCCAAGGCGGGACCGGCCAGCGCCACGGTCGTGGCGAATTCCGCCGGGTACATCTCAGCAACCTCGGGCACGAAGGCGAGGTCTGCTCCGGCCCCCTCTGCGCGGGCAAGATCCGCATCCAGCGTGCGGGGATATCGGCTCAGATCTTCGGTCGGCGCGAATTGCGTTGGGTTCACGAAGATCGTCAGGATGACTCGGTCCGCCTGCTGGCGTGCGGCGGTCATCAGGCTTACATGCCCGGCGTGCAGGGCGCCCATCGTCGGCACAAGGGCGATCCGCTCACCGTGGGAGCGCCAAGCGGCAACCTGGCGACGCAGGTCTTGAACGGTATGTACAAGGCGAACGGGCATAGGGCGGCTTCCTCGACATAAGTGCGGACGGTCTAGCAAAGCGGGGCGGTCGGTCAACCGTGCGCGAGGTGCTGTCTCCATCGCCGCCCCGCCGTTACACTCACGGCGAATCCGATCGAGGCTGTGATGAACTCGGACAAGACCCGTCCTTCGACTCCGGTCGTTTCCTCGCCCCGCATTGCGGCCTTTCTCGCCGAGGTCGAGGCCCGCGCCCCGTCGCCAACCGCCTCAGGTCGGCGCGGCCGGCTGATTTTCGGGCTCGACGCCACCATGAGCCGCCAGCTGACCTGGGATCTCGCGTCCAGGCTCCAGGGCGAGATGTTCGACGAGGCCAGCCGGATCGGTGGGCTGGACATGAAGCTCGTCTATTTCCGCGGGTTCGATGAGTGCCGCGCCTCGCCCTGGCTCGCCGACGGCGCCAGGCTCGCCAGACTGATGTCCGGCATCGATTGCCGGGGAGGCCGTACGCAGATCGGTCGCGTTCTCAGGCACTGTGTCAAGGAAGCAGAGCAAGCACCTGTTGGTGCGGTTGTTTTCGTGGGAGATGCAATGGAGGAGTCGCTCGACGAACTCTGCGCGGAGGCGGGCCCTCTGGCGGTGCGGGGCGTTCCGGTCTTCCTGTTTCAAGAAGGACGTGACCGCGATGCCGAGCGCGGGTTTCGCGAACTCGCTCGGTTGACCAAGGGCGCGTGGTGCCCTTTTGACGCGGGGTCGGCCGACCAGCTGCGTGCGCTTCTGCGTGCGGCCGCCAGCTATGCGGCGGGAGGCGCGGAAGCGCTCAAGACCTTGTCCGCCTCGTCACGGGGTGCGCATGTGCTCCTGTCCGCGATGCGGGATGGCCAATGATCAACCTGCTCATCGGCGCCGCTATCGTGGCGCTGCTCTATTACGGGCTGAAGGCCTTCGGACGTGCCGATGCAAAAATGCTGGCGCGACTGGCGCGCAGCGTGGGCGGCACGGTTACGCTGGTCCTGGCGGGCTTTCTCGGGATGCGAGGCCATATCGAGACGGCCATTCCGCTCGGTGTCTTCGGCCTCTCGCTGATCGGCTGGAACATCCGGAGCAAGATGCCATGGGATCGGCTGAAGACCACCAAGGGGAGAACGTCATCGGTCCGCACGGCGACCCTCGACATGCAGCTTGATCACGACAGCGGGCGGCTGACCGGCACGGTTACGTCGGGAAGGTACGCCGGCCATTCCCTCGACGGCCTCGATGTGGCTGTGATCGCAGGTCTGGCGCTCGAACTGGACAGGGAAAGCCGCCAGCTACTCGAAGCGTATCTGGACCGCCGGGCGCCCGGCTGGCGTGAAAACCGTCAGCGCGACCCGGGCGGGCGGAGCGCTGATACGTCGCGCCGTGGCGCGATGACGGAAGAGGAGGCTTACCAGATCCTGGGGCTTGCGCCGGGGACGAGGGCGGATGACATCCGCAAGGCTCACCGTACCCTTATGAAGAAACTCCATCCCGACCAAGGCGGGTCGAACTACCTCGCCGCCCGGGTGAACGAAGCCAAGGATGTCCTGCTCCAGCGGCATTGAGGTCTCCCGTCAGTTCCGGAAAACCATGCAGCCGAAGTCGCTGCGCTTGAGCGCGGCGCAGGCCTGACGCGCGGCGGCTTCGGCATCGAAACCGGCGAAGCGGGCGCGCACCACGTTCGACTTCACAGCCTCGGTGTAAGGATCGGCCTTGGAGAGGGCGGAGCCTGCCTTCTGCTTGGCCTTGGCGAGCTGCGCGCGGGCATCGGCCTCGCTGCCGAAGGCGCCGATCTGAATCCCCCAGCCGCTCGCGCGCGGACGGGCGGCAGCCTCGGCAGTGTTCGATTCCTGCAGCGGAATTTCCGTCGGGCCAGCGCTGGCGAGTTGCACCTTCTTGATGGCTTGCTGGGCCGGGGCGGCAACCGCCGCCGGCGCCGCAGTCGTCTGGCCGGTGCTGGAGAAGGCGAGAGTGCCGAGAATGCCCGGCTGGTTGCTGAAGGTGGCTGTTGGCGCCGCCGGACGAGCGATGGCGACGGTCTTGACGGCCACGGGCACGATTGGGCTGGCAGTACCAGTGGTGGGGGCAGTCTCGGTCATGCGCGCCGGCGGCGTCGGCACAGAGGCGGTGGTGATTTCGTCCGTCTCCACCGGAGCGGGAAGCGCGGCGGCCGAGGCCATGGCGACACGCGGATTGGCGGTCGGCACCGGCACGACCTCCGGCGCGGAAGCGCGCGGCGGGGTCGGTAAGGGAGCTTCGGCCGGAAGCGCCGCGGCAACCGCCACCGGCGCAGCGGGTGCGGCCGCAACCATGTCGTCGACAGGGGCGGGGGCGCCATTCATGCGTGCGACCATCTGCCGGCCGGCGTAGGCGCGGGGGAGGGCCTCGGTGATGAGAGCCGCCATGCGGTTGTCGCGCGATGCCGCGCTGGCACCGCCCATCACCACGGCGATGACATAGCGCCCGTCGCGCTTCACGCTGGTGAGCAGATTGAAGCCCGAGGCGTTGGTGTAGCCCGTCTTGATGCCGTCCACGCCTTCGATGCGGCCGAGCATCCGGTTGTGATTACGGATAGCGACGCCGCGATACATAAAGCTGCGCTTTTCGAAATAGCCGTAATAGGTCGGGAAGCGCTCCTGGATCGCCCGACCGAGGGTGGCGAGATCGCGGGCGGTCGTCACTTGCTGCGGATCAGGCAGGCCGTTCGGATTTTTGAAGGTGGTGCGCGACATGCCGAGCGAGCGGGCGCGCTGCGTCATGCGACGGGCGAAGCTGGCCGAATCACCCGCCAGATTTTCCGCGATCACCATGGCGACATCGTTGGCGGATCGGGTGACGAGGGCCTGGATGGCATCTTCCACGGAGATGGTCGAGCCTGCCTTCACGCCCAGTTTGGAAGGCTGCTGCGCGGCCGCATAGGCGGAAACCCGAAGCTGCGAGTCGAGGCGAAGCCGCCGGGCCTCAAGCTGCTCGAACAGCAGGTAGAGCGTCATCACCTTTGTGACGGACGCGGGATGGCGAAGCGCGTCGGCGTTCTGTTCGTGGAGGACGCGACCCGTATTCGCGTCGATGACGATGTCGGAGTACCCGCGTTGCCAGATACCATCGCTGGCAACCGTACGTGTGACCGCCGCCTTGGTGCGTGCCTGCTTTGGCTTTTTCTTCGACGCCGCCTCGGCAACGCCTCCGCCCAGAACTGATGCCGCAAGCAGCAAAACGCCGGCACGCATGGCATACGTGCCGAAAAGCCCCGAAACCCGCATCTACCTGTTCTCGCCTACTCAATTCCGGCTGAGGCCGGCACACGACGATCGGCAAGGGCCTCTAACAAAGGGATCGTACGCATCCGGCGCACCAGCCCTGAACTGAAGGAACGTTGCCGAGCGATCACTTCGCAAACCTTAAGAAGAGCGCGGTTACGAAGTCGTAAACCGCGCGCCATCATCCCCCTTGATGTGGCGATAAAATGAGCGCGGAAGCCTGCGCGAGGGTCGTATGTTGCGCCGCACAAAATTTCTTGACCCTCTTGGTGCGGTGCATTAGAACTATGGCAGGGAGACGCTTCCCAAGCGGCGCGAACGGGCAACGGCCCCGCACGCGGAAACAAGAGGAGAAGGCGATCGTGCAGAATATCGACGACCTCCAAAAGCTGGGTAAGGACAACCTCGAGCTGGCGATGAAGAGCTTCGGCACCATGTCGAAGGGCGTTCAGGCCATTGCCGTCGAGATGGCGGACTACTCCAAGAAGTCGTTCGAAGAGGGGACGGCAACGACGGAGAAGCTGTTCGCCGCCAAGACGCTCGACAAGGCCGTTGAAATCCACTCCGACTATTTCAAGAGCGCATATGAGGGCTTCGTCTCCCAGGCGACCAAGATCAGCGAACTTTACGCCGATCTCGCCAAGGAAGTGTACAAGCCGTATGAAGGCATGATTGCCAAGTTCCCCGCCGCAAAGTGAGGGCACCGGAGACGTTGACGGCCCCTTGACGGGTACGCGCGTCCCTTCCCGGCAAAGCTGCCTGCTGAATTTCGAAAGGGCTCGGCCGCATGGCCGGGCTCTTTTCGTTTTGGCCCGGCTCGCCGCGGGATGACAGCTTTGCGACGTGGCGCAGCGACCGCCACACAAGCTTGCGTGTGCCCATTGTCACCGGATTGCGACAGAGAGACCCGGCCGGGCCTCTGGCGCGAGCGGGGAGCGCTACCTATTATGTGTGAGCAAGCCCCGGCATGTTGCCGGTAAGGTCCAGTCTGAATGTCAGCACCTGAAACCGAAACGCTGCCCGTTATCTTGATGGCCGACGACGAGCGTCGCCGGCGCAGCGACAGCCCGCCGGGAACGGCGGTGATTACCCGGACGAAGCCGCAGGTGAAGCGGCCAAGCCTCTACCGGGTGCTCCTGCTCAACGACGACTACACGCCAATGGAGTTCGTCGTGCACGTGCTGGAGCACTTCTTCACTAAAAACCGGGAGGAAGCCACCCAGATCATGCTGCATGTGCATCAGCATGGCGTGGGCGAGTGTGGCGTCTACACCTACGAAGTGGCCGAAACAAAGGTCACGCAGGTCATGGACTTTGCACGAAAGCATCAGCATCCTTTGCAGTGCGTCATGGAGAAGAAGTGACGCCCCGCGACGGCTAAACGAAGAGGTCCCGATGCCCACCTTCTCCCGCAGCCTCGAGCAGTCGCTTCACCGGGCCCTCGCGCTCGCTAACGAACGCCATCACGAATACGCCACGCTTGAGCACCTGCTGTTGTCGTTAGTCGACGATCAGGACTCGGCAGCGGTGATGCGCGCCTGTAACGTCGACCTCGAAAAACTCCGTCGCAACCTCGTCGAGTACATCGACACCGAACTCGATAATCTCGTTCAGGATGGTGGTGAGGATTCCAAGCCAACCGCCGGTTTCCAGCGCGTCATTCAGCGCGCCGTCATCCATGTCCAGTCCTCCGGTCGCGAAGAGGTGACCGGCGCGAACGTGCTCGTGGCGATTTTCGCCGAGCGCGAAAGCCACGCGGCCTATTTCCTGCAAGAGCAGGACATGACCCGCTATGATGCGGTCAATTACATCAGCCACGGCATCGCCAAGCGCGCTGGCATGTCGGAGAGCCGTCCCGTCCGTGGCGCCGAGGAGGAAACGGAGACGAAGACCGGGGAGGACACCAAGAAGAAGGCCGATGCTCTCGATGCCTATTGCGTGAACCTCAACAAGAAGGCGCGCGAGGGCAAGATCGATCCGCTTATCGGCCGGGACGGCGAGATTCACCGCACCATTCAGGTGCTGTGCCGCCGCTCCAAGAACAACCCGCTCTTCGTGGGCGATCCCGGCGTTGGCAAGACCGCCATCGCCGAGGGCCTCGCGCGGCGCATCGTCAACGGCGAAGTCCCTGAAGTTCTGAAGAAGGCCACCGTCTTCTCGCTGGACATGGGCGCACTGCTCGCCGGTACCCGTTATCGCGGCGATTTCGAGGAACGCCTCAAGCAGGTCGTCAAGGAAATCGAGGCTTGTCCCGATGCCATCATGTTCATCGACGAGATCCATACGGTGATCGGTGCCGGTGCGACCTCGGGCGGCGCGATGGATGCGTCGAACCTTCTGAAGCCGGCGCTCGCGGCCGGGACGCTGCGCTGCATCGGCTCGACGACCTACAAGGAGTACCGCCAGTACTTCGAGAAGGATCGCGCCCTCGTGCGTCGCTTCCAGAAGATCGACGTGCCGGAGCCGACCGTGCCGGATGCCATCGAAATCCTGAAGGGCCTCAAGCCCTATTTCGAGGACTATCACCGGCTGCGCTACACCAACGAGGCCATCAAGGCGGCGGTGGAACTCTCCGCCCGTTACATCCACGACCGCAAGCTTCCGGACAAGGCGATCGACATCATCGACGAATCCGGCGCGGCGCAGATGCTGCTGCCGGAGGGCCGTCGCAAGAAGACGATTGGTGTGAAGGAGATCGAGGCGACGATCGCCACCATCGCCCGCATCCCGCCCAAGACCGTCTCCAAGAGTGACACGGAAGTGCTCGCGGGCCTTGAGACGACGCTGAAGCGTGTGGTGTACGGTCAGGACAAGGCGATCGAGGCTCTTGCTTCGGCGATCAAGCTCGCCCGCGCCGGACTGCGCGAGCCTGAGAAGCCGATCGGTTCGTACCTCTTCTCGGGTCCGACCGGCGTCGGCAAGACGGAAGTCGCCAAGCAGCTCGCCTCCAGCCTCGGGGTGGAACTCCTGCGCTTCGACATGTCGGAGTACATGGAGCGGCACACGATCTCGCGGCTCATCGGTGCGCCTCCCGGCTATGTCGGCTTCGATCAGGGTGGCTTGCTGACGGACGGCATCGACCAGCATCCCCATTGCGTGCTGCTGCTCGATGAGATCGAGAAGGCCCATCCTGACCTGTTCAACATCCTGCTGCAGGTCATGGACCACGGTAAGCTGACGGATCACAACGGCAAGCAGGTCGATTTCCGCAACGTCATCCTGATCATGACGACGAATGCGGGCGCGGCCGATCTGTCCAAGTCCGCCTTCGGCTTCACGCGCTCCAAGCGAGAGGGCGACGATGTGGAGGCGATCAACCGGCTCTTCGCGCCGGAATTCCGCAACCGCCTCGACGCCATCATTCCCTTCGCTCATCTCACCAACGAGATCATTGCGCTGGTGGTGGAGAAGTTTGTCCTGCAGCTTGAGGCTCAACTCGCCGACCGAAACGTCACGATCGAGCTCTCGGACGAGGCGACGGCCTGGCTCGTGGAGCGCGGCTATGACCAGCAGATGGGCGCACGGCCCATGGGCCGGGTGATCCAGGAGCACATCAAGAAGCCGCTCGCCGACGAGGTTCTGTTCGGCAAGCTACGGTCGGGCGGCCATGTCCGCGTCGTGCTCAAGACCGACGAAGATGGCGGTACGGAACTCGCCTTCGAGTTCCCGGAGGGGCCGATAACCCCCAAGCCGGAGAAAATCGAGCCGGTGAAGGCCAAGCGCGCGCCGCGCCGCAAAGCCGCTGCCAAGGCCGCGCCCAAGCCCGCGAAGGCGGCCAAGCCCGCGGGCGAGGGCGGCCGGCCGCGGCCCGGCGGCTCCAGGGTTCCGAAGGTGCCGCTCGTCAAGGCCTGAGCCTTTCTCCTCATCAACCCCGCCGGTTCGCGCCGGCGGGGTTTTTCGTATGAATAGCTGCTCTTTCGTTCGAGCGCTTCATCGTTCGAGCGCTTTGGGGCCCGCAGGCTTGACCCGTCGCGAGGGAAGGCCGAAGAAGCGGTCTCCTCAGACGAGCGTCCTCATTGTGGCCGACAATCCTTCTCCCGCTGATCTGTCCGACGCGCACTGGTTCCTCAAGGGAATGGTGGGCTCGGTGGCCGTGCCTGGCCTCGTGCTGGTCGCAACCTTTGTGGGCTTTGGCGGGCTCCTGCACGATGTCGGCTTTCCGATCGGCGCCGGACTTCTATCGACCTTGATCATCTGGGCGCTGCCCGCGCAGGTGATCCTCGTGGGCGGCATCGGGGCGGGAACCTCGTTGCCGGCTCTCGCACTGGCCGTCTGTCTCTCCGGTGTCCGCCTGCTTCCCATGGTCGTGGCGGTCATGCCGCTCATGCGCGGGCCGAAGCCACGTCTGTGGCGGGAATTGCTTTGCGCCCACTTCATCGCCATGACGATGTGGGTCGAGGCCCTGCGCCTGCTGCCGACGGTGCCAAAGGCCGGGCAGCCCGCCTATGCGATGGGTCTCGGCACGGGTTTGACGCTGATGAGCATGGCCGGCACGGCCTTTGGCTTTTATCTGACCAACGCGCTGCCCGGGCCCTTTGCGGTGGCGCTGCTGCTGCTCACGCCGATCTCCTTTACCATCCTTCTGGTGCGCAACGCCAAGGCGCCGGTGGATTGGCTCGCCATCGGCCTCGGCGCCGCCATCTCGCCGCTCGCTGTCAATTCACCGGGCGGGCTCGACCTGTTCTGGGCGGGCGTGGGAGGCGGCACACTGGCCTTCCTCATTGCCCGTTTCGGCTTCCGGAAGGCGGCATGAGCTTCATACAAACGGAACTGAGCGCGGCCTTGATCGTGCTCGTCATCGGGTTTTTGCCGAACGAAATCTGGCGCGTGCTCGGCGTGCTGTTCGGCCGAAGAATTGATGAAGACGGGTTGTGGATGCAGTGGGTGAGGGCGGTGGCGACGGCGCTGCTCGCGGCTGTCGTTGCCCGGCTGCTTCTTGTGCCCAGCGGTGCCCTTGTCGCCTTGCCGCTCTGGCTGCGCGCGAGCGGGGTGGCGGCCGGACTTGCAGGCTTCCTTGCCTTTCGCCGTTCCGTACTGGCCGGCGTGCTCATCGCCGAGGCCGTGCTCGTGGCCGGCGCCTGGTGGCTAGGCGTCGGCGCCTGAGGCCCGCGCCCGCCAGCGTGCAGCCCTCAGCCGGCGAGGGCGGCTTTCAACTTCGCGGCGTTCGCTGCCAGGATTTCCGGCGCTTCCATCTTCGATTGCGGCGGGAGCAGTTCAATTCCCTCGAACCGGGGAATGACATGCACATGCAGATGGAACACCACCTGCCCGCCGGCCGTCTCGTTGAATTGCTGGACGGTAATGCCATCGGCGGCGAAAGCGCTCATTTGTGCAAGCGCCACCTTCTTTGCCACGCGGATGACATGCGCGAGGTCGTCCGGTTCGATGTCGAGAATGTTGCGGGCCGGTGCCTTGGGAATGATCAGCGTGTGGCCGGTTGAGCGCGGCATGATGTCAAGGAACGCCAGCGTCTTCTCGTCCTCAAACACGCGATGCGCCGGCAGCTCACCGCGCAGAATCTTGCCGAAGATATTGTCGGGATCGTAAGCCATCACGTCCTCCCCTGTTGCGGCCCCTGATCGCAAGCCGCGCTGCCGCGGTCAAGGCTCCTCGGGCGGGGGCGCAGCGAGGTCATGGCGAAACGGACCGGCTTCCACGAGTTCGCTGCCCAACTCCGCAATGTAGCGCCGCTCGCTGGCAAGATAGCTTGCGACCGCCTTGCGGAAGTTCGGATCCTCGATGTAGTGCGCTGAGCGCGTGGTGACGGGTAGATAGCCGCGCGCCAGCTTGTGCTCGCCCTGGGCGCCCGCCTCCACCGTGCTGAGCCGGTGGGCGATGGCGAACTCGATGGCCTGATGATAGCAGACTTCGAAATGCAGGAAGGGGTGATGCTCGATGGCACCCCAATGCCGGCCATAGAGCGTGTCCGGCCCGATGAAGTTGATGGCCCCCGCGATCCAGCGGCCGGCCCGCTTGGCCATCACCAGAAGGATCTGGTCGGCCATCCGGGCGCCGATCAGCCGGTAGAACTCGCGCGTGAGGTAGGGGCGGCCCCATTTGCGCGAACCGGTCTCCAGATAGAAGGCAAAAAAGGCGTCCCACACCTCTTCAGTGATGTCGGCGCCGGTGATCCAGTGGATGGTGACGCCGGCCTCCAGCGCCTCACGCCGCTCACGACGGATGGCCTTTCGTTTGCGCGAGGCGAGATCGCCAAGAAAGGCTTCATAATCGCTATAGCCGCGATTGTGCCAATGGAACTGCTGATCGGTGCGGGGGAGGAAGGTCTCGCTTTCGAGGGCCGCCGCGTCGTCGTCGGTCAGAAAGGTCGCGTGCACTGACGACACGCGTCGCATGCGCGCGAGGCTGACGAGGCCGCCGGCGAGTGCGGCGCGCACCGTCTCGGCGGACGCACCCGGCCCGGCGAGGAGCCGGGGCCCTGTGGCCGGTGTGAAGGGAACGCAGACCTGAAGCTTGGGATAATAGCGTCCCCCCGCTCGATGGAATGCCTCCGCCCAGCCGTGATCAAAGACATATTCACCCTGCGAGTGCGACTTCAGATAGGCGGGGCAAACGCCAATGATGCGCCCATCCTCGTCCTCCAGCACGAGATGCTGAGGTAGCCAGCCGGTATCGGCACAGGCTGAGCCTGATTCCTCTAGAGCACTTAAAAAGGCATGGGAGACGAACGGATTCATCAGCGACCGTTGAGAGGCGCCAACAGGCGAGTGAGCGGCAGACCTGTCTTGAGACAACGTCTTAAGATCTTCATCTGCCAACGACTTGGCAGCATTTATTGAAGCGCCGACGGAACACCCCCGGGCGCAAAGATCCCACGCCTCGGTCGGAATCGCGGTGATGTCGCTCTCGACGCGAAGGGTGAACGTGCTGTCAGACATGGGAGTGGAATGGCTCGGTCGGCATGGGGCGCTGCCAGTCTGCGCGCCTTTGCCTGTGAACGGAAGCCGCCTCACGCCCTTGGGAACGGAGCGAAGCGCTGCAAGCCATCGGCCGCCCTTCTAGAGCGCGATTTGGGCAGATTGGATCAATCTGATCAGTGAAACTCCCTCTAGCTCCGAGAGAGAATGCATCGCCGATCGGCCCGCGGTGCAAGCTCACCGGCGCGTGCTCTAGGGGCGAAAGCCCTCGAAGATCATCTGGTCGGCGTGCCGGGCCGCGACGGCCCGGTCATGTGCCGTCCGCACCGTCCAGGTCAGCACGGCGACGCCGTGGTCGCGCTTGGCCGACGTTACGGCCTCGGAGGGCAGTTCCTTGACATAATGGGCCAGGAAGTGAGGTTGCATCCGTCCGAAGGGTTCCAACGCGGCCCAGTTCTCCTTGGTCGCAGGCGTCAGGAAATCCCACTCGGGATCATCGTAGCGGTGCTCCATGGTGAAGCCTCGCGGGACGTGCGGCGCCAGCCGACGCACGCTCTCCACCAAAATCGGGTCGAAGGACATCAGAGCCGCCGGGCCATCGTAGCCGGCAAGAACCTCGACAGCCCGCCGCGCCACCGCGTCATTGCCATCGAAATGGCTCTTGAGCTCGATGACCAGCGGCGTGCGGCTCGCCACCCGCTCCAGGAGTTCGGCCAGGGTCATGGTGCGGTCGTTGGTGCCGCGGAGCGCCAAGGCCTGGAACGCGGCCGTGCTCAACATCTTCGCCTCGCCCCTGCCGAGCGTCAGGCGCTCCAGTGCGTCGTCGTGGAACACCATCGCCTCGCCATCGGCGGAGAGCTGAATGTCCACCTCGATGGCGTAGTTGCCAGCAAGCGCGGCGTCGACGGCCGAGGGCGTGTTCTCGATGATTCCGGCCGCCGCTTCATGCAGCGCGCGATGGGCGATCGGCCGGGCGGTGAGCCAGGCCGGCGCGGCAGAAGGCGCTGAGGGCGGGGCGGCCGGCATGCTCAAGCGAATTCGATGACCGCGTCAATCTCGACGCTGACATTGAAGGGCAGCGCTGAGACGCCTACCGCCGAGCGTGCGTGGCGGCCCGCATCACCGAACACCTCGACGAAGAGGTCCGAGGCGCCGTTGACCACCTTGGGCTGATCGGTGAAGTCCGGGGCGGAGTTCACGAAGGCCACGAGCTTCACCACCCGCGTCACCCGATCGAGATCGCCAAGCGCGGCCTTGATCTGCGACATGATATTGATGGCACACTGGCGGGCAGCGGCGCGGCCGGACTCGATATCGGCTTCACCGGCCAGCTTGCCCGTCATGAACACGCCGTCCTTCACCGCGACCTGACCCGAAATCCACAATTGGTTTCCGCTGATGACGGTGGGCACATAATTCGCCACCGGCGCGGTAGCGACGGGAAGGGTGATGCCCAAGGCCGCGAGCTTGGCCTCAACCTGAGCGGACATGGCTGTCTCCGTGATAAGATATGACGAGGCGGCTGGTGGTTTCCCACTTTCGCCCTTGTTGTCGCCTTGAGTTCGGGGTGCGATGTTTGTCTGATCGTTCTGCCGCGCGCAAGCGCATGCGCGGCGTGCCCGAGGAATATTGTCTGCATGTCCGCCCTTTTCCTGGTACGCACCCTGACTGCCGCCACCTGTCTCATTCCCCTGCTCGGGGTGCCCGCGCAGGCGGTGCAGTTGTCGCCGCACCGGGCGACCTATGCGCTCTCGCTCGATGGGAGTAAGCCGGCCAAGCGCGTCAACGGCGCCCGTGGCGAGATCGTGTACGAACTGCGGGGCAATGCCTGCGCCGGCTACTCCGTCCAGTTGCGCCAGAGCACCGATCTCGAGACCGAGGGCGGACGCCTCAACAGCTCGATCACCACCGCGACTTGGGAGGACGGCGACGGCAACGCCTTCCGCTTCCGCGTGGTGAACTCGGTCAATGACGAGAATCCCGAGGAGGCTGATGGCGTTGCCGAGCGGCGCGAGGGGGAACTCGTGGTCAAGGCGACCAAGCCCGAAGAGGAGACCATCCGCCTTGCCAAGGGCGTGCTGCTACCCACCCAGCACGTGGTGAAGGTGCTGACCGCGGCCGAGCAGGGCGAGAGCCTGGTGGAAGCGCCCGTCTATGACGGGTCGCCCGACGCCAAGAAGGTGTTCGACACGCTCACCGTCATCGGCAAGGGCTCGAACGATCCCAAAGGGCTGGAAGAGGCGGCCACCAAGGGCGACCTGGCGGGCCGCATGCGTTATCCCGTCACCATCAGCTATTACGAGCGCGGCACGGACGGGCAGACGCCGGACTATACGATCAGCTTCGATCTTTTCGACAATGGCGTTAGCCGCGCGCTCAAGCTTGACTATGGCGATTTCGCCCTGCGCGGCGCGCTCACTTCCTATGAGGCGCTCCCGCAGGAGGCGTGCGCGAAATAGGCGCTTCCTGCGGCGCATTACGATGCGGCTGCGGCATGGCGGTGCCCGAGGCCGCGTCGAGAGCGATGCCGCGCTCGATGATGGCCTTGCCGAACTTTGCCCGCAGCTTATCGGTGGCGAGCTCCGCCAGGCTCTTCTTGGTCGATTGCACGTCGATAAGATCCGCCGGATCGGCCAGGGCGGGATCCGCCAGTTCGGAGACGCCGACGCCGATGAGACGGAACCGTCGGCCATCGGCCTCCTTCGCCAGCAATTCTCGGGTATGAGTGAAAATGCGATGAGCGAGTCTCGTCGGGTTCTCCAGCGAGCGCGCGCGCGTCAGTAGCTTGAAATCCGCCGTCTTCAGCTTGAGCGTCACGGTGCGCCCGGCAAGCTCCGCCGCCTTCAGACGATCGGACAATTTGCGGGAGAGGGCGTAAAGCTCGGTTTCGAGTGTCCGGAAGTCGCTGATGTCGGTGTCGAACGTCGTCTCGGTCGACACGCTCTTGGTCTCGCGCTCTGGATTGACGCGGCGGCCGTCAATTCCCCGCGCGAGGCGCCAGAGGCGCAGGCCCTCCGCTCCAAAGCGCCGGGCGAGCGTCGTCTCGTCCGCCGCCTGCAGGTCGCCGATCAGGCGGTATCCCTCGCGCGCCAGCCTCTCCTGCGTCGCGGCGCCGACGCCCCAAATGGTGCCCACACTGCGAGGTGCCAGAAAGGCCGCGGCCTCCGCCCCGCCGATGACGGCGAAGCCGCGTGGCTTGTCGAGGTCGGAGGCGATCTTGGCGAGGAACTTGTTGGTGGCGAGCCCAACCGAGATCGTCACGCCTAGTTCCGCTTCGATGTCACGCGCCAAGCGGGCCAGAGTGCGCGCGGGACTCGCACCATGCAGCCGTTCGGTCCCGGATAGGTCGAGAAAGGCCTCGTCGATCGATAGGGGCTCGACCAGTGGCGTGAGCCGCAGCATCCGTTCGCGGATTTGCCGGCCGACCGCGACATATTTTGCCATGTTCGGCCTGACGATCACCGCCTCGGGGCACAAGGCGCGCGCCTTGAACATCGGCATCGCCGAGCGCACGCCCTTGATGCGCGCGAGATAGCACGCCGTCGAGACCACGCCCCGCCGCCCGCCACCGATGATGACGGGTACGTCGCGTAGGCTGGGATCATCGCGCTTCTCGACCGCTGCGTAGAAGGCATCGCAGTCGATGTGGGCGATGGTCAGCCGGTCAAGCTCGGCATGGCGCACCAGGCGCGGGCTGCCGCAGCGTTGACAGCGGGGCGCGTCCTGCGCGTTATGCAGACAATCGCGGCAGAACCCCGGCACAACCGCCATCCGCGCCTCCGCTCAATCCTCGGTGATGTCGGCGTGGAACAGGATCTCGCGTGCCGCCACCACGTGGCCGGGGTCGATCCGAGAGTTCTCGGCATACGCGATGAGAAGATCCTGGCGATTGATCAGGTAATCCAGCAGCGCCACATGAAAGGCTGTCGACCCGGCAATGCCGCGCAAATCCGCCGGAGACAGGCCGCTTTCAGCCAGGAATGGGCCGATCCGCTCGGGATCGGCGGCAAGAAAGCCGAGTGCGCCAAGGCTGACTTCGCGGGCTGCCTGCTGAGTTGATAAAGGCTTGGAATTGCGAGGCGGCATTTGGGGTTCCGTAAGGAATGGGCGGATAAGTTCAAGGCAGGAGATGGGCCTTGCGCTTGCTGGATCCGGCCCGCGTACGGACCGTCGACGACGCCGTTCAGGACTCACGGACCGAGCCAGATGCCCAAGACCGTTCTGATCGTTGAAGATAACGAGCTGAATATGAAGCTCTTCAACGATCTTCTCGAAGCCCATGGCTATAACACGGTCGGCACGCGACATGGTGCCGAGGCGCTGATTCTCGCGCGTGCGCACCGGCCTGATCTCATATTGATGGACATTCAGCTGCCGGAAATGTCGGGAATCGATGTGACCCGCACTCTCAAGGCCGACCCCGAGC
>JAEZMI010000067.1 GCA_023414975.1 Pseudomonadota bacterium
GCAATGTCCCAGAGATAGTCGACGACGCCGCGCAAGTCCTCGTCGCTGTGGGCATTTTCGAGGCGCCAATAGGCGGAGCGCAGGCCCATATAGTGGGAGGGCTCGGGCGTGAACCGCTCGGGCGCGATCGCCAGCGCATCCAGCGCCGCTTCCACGCGTTCCCGCTGATTCGCATCGAGCGCCAGCACGCGCCGCTGCTCGATGAGCGAGCGCGCGAGCGGGTTGGAGAAGGTGCGGGCGGGCAGCACGAAGCTGCGCGGCGACGACCGTCCTTCCTGGCCGGCCTCGTCACGCGCGGACAGAACCATGGTCACGCGCGTTCCAGCCCAGGGGCTTTCGGTGAGATCCTTCACGGTCTGACCGGTCGCCACCTTCCCCCGCACCCCGCTGAGCGGCAGCGGAAAATCAGGGGCCTCTACCAGCGGCCGGGCAGGCGGCGGTGGCGGGACGTTCTTCAGCGCGTGCAGCGGAGCCGGCGCGGGCAGCGGCGTGAAGTGAGCCTGCGCGCTGACGATGCCGTAATCGTCCTGTGCCTTGTAGTTCAAGGCCAGCGCGGTGCGGCCCGACGCCTGCGGATCCTTGGTGAGCTCGATGGTCGGCGGCTGGTCCGGCTGGGCACGGAAATGCCAGGCGACACTGCGGCCATCCGGCCCGGTCACGCGGGCAGAACCATCCGCCGTCACGATGAAGCGACGCTCCTCGCCGGGTTTGCCGTCCTGGGAAGCCTGCCGGGGAGCCGCAGTGGTGGGCACCCCCTCAGTCGATGTGGGCGCGGCAGGCGCCTGCGTGCCGGCCTCGGAGGCGGGCTCCGCCTTTGGTGGGGCGAGCCCTCCATCGACTGACAGGGCGGCTTCCTTGAGCCCGGTGATGCGCACCACGAGCTCCGAGCCTGCCGGCACGGTCAGGGCGGCGGCTTCAAAATCCTGAGGCACACGATCCTCGGTCGGAGCGGCGGCTTGCGTCACCTCTTGCGAGCGCAGGCCCGGCAGCATCACTGGCGGGCGGCCCGTATAGCCGGGCGGCGTGACCCACGCATCGATACGGTAGGGGGGAGGCGGGCTGAAAACGGACCAGTCAAAGGCCGCGCCCATGCGACGCAGATGATCGCCCGGCGCCATGAAGAAGGTCGCGACCACCCCCAGCAAAATGAGCGCGCGTAGCGCTTTACGGTCGATGGCGGCAAGCCGGGGGGACGGCAGACCGACGCGCAAGCTCCCGAGCTGCGCCGTCATGCGCGCCACATGCGCCCGCCACAGTGCGGCGGCGACCGGATCATCCGGCCGTGTGGCGAGATGGTCGGAAAGTGCGGTCGCCGGCCGGTGCGGCAGATGGCTCGCGTGGTCGAGGCGGGACAGCGCCTCGCTCGAACTGGGGGCGCGTATGCGCAAGGCGGGAATGAGCGCGACAATGAGAAGGGCCGCGAACAGCGCCAGACCGATCATCCGGCCGTAAGGCGGCAGCACCAGCCAGAGTCCAAGCCAGGAGACGATGAGGAAGAGGCCGACCGCCGCGCCGACCGCGACCATGGCGGGCCACACGCGCTCCCACATGAGCGCCGCCCAGGCCCGCTGAAGCGCCCGCGTCAGGCGTTGTTCGGCCGTGAGCACCTCGGCACGCCGATGTGGCTCTGCGCGAGCGGCCGCCGTCTTGTCCGCCTGTCCTTCCGGTGCCGTCACGCGCTCGAACCTCCGACGCCTGAGCTCCACACCAGCCCCAGGGTCACCTTAACATGAGGTCCGGGACGCGCCACCCCTGGCGCTGAAATGGGCGGGCCCAATCCATCATCAGATCGTGAGAGCGGCCTTGGTCCGAACTAAGGCGACGATGACCGGCGGCTCAGTCCAGCCAGCCAGGCACCCGATCGAGCGCGATCAGCTGCTCGACCTCGACACGCGGGCGGACCACGGCGAATTCGTCGCCCTTCACCAGGACTTCCGGGACGAGAGCGCGGGTGTTGTAGGTCGAGGCCTGCACCGCGCCATAGGCACCCGCGGTCATGACCGCCACGAGATCGCCCGCCCTGAGGTTCGGCAGGCGCCGCCCGAGCGCCAGAAAATCGCCGGTTTCGCAGACCGGCCCGACCACATCCGCCACCATCGGGCCATCTTCCGGCGACGCTTGGCGGATGGGCAAAATTTCGTGATGAGCATCATAAAGGGTCGGGCGGATCAAATCGTTCATCGCCGCATCGACGATCACGAAATGCTTGCCCGCGCCTTCCTTCACATAGACGACGCGGGTCACCAGAATGCCGGCGTTCGCCACCAGCATGCGGCCGACCTCGAAGACAAGACCGAGGCCGAGATTATGCGTGTGGCGCTTCACCAGCGCGGCGTAGGCGGACGGCAGCGGCGGCTCGGGCTCGCCCGCCACGTAAGGGACGCCCAGCCCGCCGCCGAGATCGAGATGGGTGAGGCGGTGGCCATCGCCCATCAGGTCGCGCGCCAGTTCCACCAGCAAGGCCGTTGCATTGTCGAACGGCTCCAGATCGGTGATCTGGCTGCCGATATGCATATCGACGCCGGTGATACGCAGACCGGGTAGAGCCGCGGCATGGGCGTAGACGTCGCGCGCGCGCGAGACCGGGATGCCGAACTTGTTCTCCGACTTGCCGGTCGAGATCTTGGCGTGGGTCTTGGCGTCCACATCCGGATTGACGCGGATCGAGATGGGAGCGGCGACGCCATGGCTCACCGCGACCTCGGAAAGCGTCAGCAGTTCCGGCTCGCTCTCCACATTGAAGCAGAGGATGCCGGCATCGAGCGCGGCGGCCATTTCCTCACGCGTCTTGCCGACGCCGGAGAACACGATCTTGCGGGGATCGACGCCGGCCGCCAGAGCGCGCTTGAGTTCGCCGCCGGAGACGATGTCGGCGCCCGCCCCGAGCTTCGCCAGCGTGCGGATTACCGCCTGGTTGGAGTTCGCCTTCAGCGCATAGCACAGCGTGGTGCGCATATCGGCGAAGGCGTCGGTGAAGACCCGGTGATGACGCTGCAATGTCGCGGTCGAATAGACGTAGAAAGGCGTGCCGACCTCCCGCGCGATATCGAGCAGGTTCGCGTCCTCCGCATGGAGAACGCCGTCGCGATAGGCGAAATGATGCATTGTGATGGCTCGGCGGCGCGGATCGGGCGCGGTAGCGAAAAGCGGGGCGGCTCAGAGAAGCGGATCGAGAATGAAGGGACGGTCCGGTTTCACCGGCCCGGTGTCTTTCGGCATCTTGCCATCGGGACCGGGCTGGCCAAGCGGGGAATCCGGCGGGGGCTCGAGCGGCCCTCGCACGCCGCACCCCGCGAGGGCGAGAATTCCCCCCATCAGCAGAGCCAGTGTGGCGAGGCGAAGAGAACGGCGCGGACGGGACAAGGGCAACCTCGGTTCGGCAGAGACAGCACAACAAAGGGGTCGCCCCAGCACGCGAGCATCAGGGCACGCGCAACCTATAACGCGCTGCCGCGAAAGGCGAGAGGGCGAGCCATCAGGCGTCGAATGTGACGACGACGGGGACGTGATCGGAAGGCCGCTCCCAGCTGCGCGCCTCACGTACCACCGTCATGGCGCGCGCGGTCGGCGCCAGGGCAGGCGTGGCCCACACATGATCGAGGCGACGGCCACGATTGGATGCCGCCCAATCCGCCGCGCGGTAGCTCCACCAGGTGAACAGCTTCTCCTGCGGGGGGACAAAATCGCGCATCACATCCACCCAGTTGCCCGCCTGCTGAAGCTTGCCGAGCTTCTCGACCTCGATCGGCGTGTGGCTGACCACATCGAGAAGTTGCTTGTGGCTCCACACATCGGTCTCCAGCGGCGCGATATTGAGATCGCCGACCAGCACCGCGCGGGCATCGGGCGCCACGGGATGCAGCGCCTCCCAGGCGGTCGCCTCATCAAGGAAGGCCAGCTTGTGGCGGAACTTCTCGTTCACGTCAGGGTCCGGAATGTCGCCGCCGGCCGGGATATAGAAATTGTGGATAGTCAGAGGCGCGGCAAGGCCGGCATCGCGGCCGAGCACCACCGAGATATGCCGGGCATCGCCCATGTCGCAGAAACCCTGCCGGCTGATCGCCTCGAAGGGTCGCTTCGAGAGGATGGCGACGCCATGATAGCCCTTCTGGCCATGGATCGCGGCGTGCGGATAGCCGAACTTCGCCGCGTCCTTGAGGGGGAAGCGGTCGTCCGGCGTCTTGGTTTCCTGCAGGCAGATGATGTCGGGCTGGTGTTCGGCGGCAAGCTTGGCAACGAGTTGGATGCGAAGGCGCACCGAATTGATGTTCCAGGTGGCGATGGTCAGCGGCACGAGCAGTACGTCCCCGAAGTGAAAGCGCGCGGACCCTAGAACATTTGCGGGAAAATGTCCGACTTCCGCGCGCTACCCTCTTCGTGGGCCCCCCACTAGCGGCTCATCAATCGCGATTGATGACGAACAGCATCGGGTCCGGCCGCTCGCTGGTGTTCAGGTTGGAGACGGCGACGGTGGTGTCGTAGCCCTGCGGATCGGTGACGGTCCACTGCTTGAGCTGCATGGTCTTGGCGTCGAACATGATCATCAGCCGATAGGTGCCGACCATCGGCTGCTTCTCCTCGATCACCACCGTGGCGAAGACATCGTCCTGATACACGCCGGCGACATTGGCGTTGCGGGCGAGGTTGAAGTTTTCCGACAGCAGGAAGCGGAGCGGCGTTGCGGAGAGCGGCGTGATGTCTTGCGTTTTCAGCCGCTTGTCCCGCACCGCGACCGACCGGCCATCCGCGACCAGCTCGATGGGGCTCGGCGGCGCATATTCGAACAGCACGCGGCCGGGCTTCAGGATGTAGAACTCTCCCTCGCGCCGTGTCCCGTCGGGGTCCACCTGCACGAAATTGCCGCTCATCTGCTTGAAGCTGTTGAAGTAGTCGTTGATCCGCTGGACAGTGACCGCGGCGGCCTGCTGCCCGGAGGTCGCCGCCATCTGGATATTGGCGTCACCCGCGGGCGCGGCGGATGTTGCGGGCTTCGCCGGCGGCGCGAAAGGCGGCGCGGGCACCTGCGCGAAGGCGCTGCCCGCTGTCAGCACCAGAAAGGAAGCAACGCTGAGCAGGGAGAGATGGCGCATGAAGCCTCGCTTCGTGTCGCGCATGGCACGCGACGTGCGGTTGACGGTATGTCGGAAGGTTAGATCCCTGCTGTGGCGATCCTGTGGCCCGCGCCGCGCCACGCCGGCCCGGCAACGGCTCAATAGCTGTCGCTCTCACCCGATTCGAGCAAGATCTCACGCTTGCCGGCATGGTTCGCGGGACCGACAATACCTTCTCGTTCCATGCGCTCGACCAGCGAGGCGGCGCGGTTGTAGCCGATCTGCAGGCGACGCTGGATGTAGGAGGTGGAGGCCTTCTTGTCGCGCATCACCACCGCGACGGCCTGTGCATAGAGATCGCCGCCCTCCTCCGCCGCCAGCGCACCCTTGTCGAACACCGCGCCGTCCTCGCCCTCCTCGTCCGGATCGGCAGTGACGGCATCGAGATAATCGGGCGCGCCCTGCGCCTTCAGATGCTCGACGATCCGCTCGACCTCCTGATCGGAGACGAAAGGCCCGTGCACGCGGGAGATGCGCCCGCCGCCGGCCATGTAGAGCATGTCGCCCTGGCCCAGAAGCTGCTCGGCGCCCATCTCGCCGAGGATGGTGCGCGAGTCGATCTTGCTCGTGACCTGGAAGGAGATGCGGGTCGGAAAGTTCGCCTTGATGGTGCCGGTGATGACGTCGACGCTCGGACGCTGCGTCGCCATGATCAGGTGGATGCCGGCCGCGCGCGCCATCTGCGCGAGACGCTGGATCGCCCCTTCGATCTCCTTGCCCGCGACCATCATCAGGTCCGCCATCTCGTCGACGACGATCACGATGTAGGGGATGGGCGAAAGGTCCATCTCCTCGCGCTCATAAATCGCCTCGCCGGTTTCCCGGTCGAAGCCGGTCTGGACCGTGCGGACGATCTGTTCACCCTTGGCGATGGCCTCGGCGACGCGGGCGTTGAAGCCGTCGATGTTGCGCACACCGACCTTGGACATCTTCTTGTAGCGCTCCTCCATCTCGCGCACCGCCCATTTGAGGGCGACCACCGCCTTCTTGGGGTCCGTGACGACGGGCGAGAGCAAATGGGGGATTCCGTCATAGACGGAGAGTTCGAGCATCTTCGGGTCGATCATGATCAGCCGGCACTGTTCCGGCCGATGCCGGTAGAGCAGGCTGAGGATCATGGTGTTGATGGCGACCGACTTGCCCGAGCCGGTGGTGCCGGCGACCAGCAGGTGCGGCATGCGGGCGAGATCGACGATCACCGCCTCGCCGCCAATGGTCTTGCCGAGCGCGATGGCCAGCTTGTGCGCGGCCTCGCCGAAATCCTTGGCCGCAATGATCTCACGCAGCAGGACCTTGTCGCGCTTGGGATTCGGCAGCTCGATGCCAATGGCGTTCTTCCCGGGAATGACCGCAACGCGGGCGGAGACCGCGCTCATCGACCGGGCAATGTCGTCAGCGAGCCCGATGACGCGGCTCGACTTGATGCCCGGCGCCGGCTCCAGCTCATAAAGCGTGACGACAGGTCCTGGACGCGCATTGACGATGGCGCCGCGCACGCCGAAATCTTCCAGAACCCCTTCGAGGTCGCGGGCGTTCTGGTCGAGCATCTCGCGCGACAGGGCGGGGCCGCTGCGGCCGGCCGGAGGCGTCAAAAGATCGAGCGAGGGCAGCATGTAGCGCCGGCGCTGCTCTTCAAGCGCCGCACGCCCACCCTTGATCGAACGCAGCGGCGGCCTGCGACCGGCGGCGCGCGACGCGGGCGCCGGGGCATGGCCGGCGGGTTCGAAGGCATCGTCCTCCAGCGGCGCCAGTTCGCTGGCGAATCCCGCCGTGTCGACACCCGGAAGCTCCACGCGCTCGTGGAAATTCGGCTCCAAGCGGGCCGCGGCGTGGTAATTGTCACCCTCGTCCTCACCCGCGCCGAAAAGACGCGCCGCGAGGCTGCGCTTCGGCGTGTCGCGCAGGGCGCGCCGGTTGCGGCTGGAGAAGCGCGCCCGCAGATTAAGGACGCCATGGGTCGCCATGCCGATCAGGAAAGCCAGGCGGCCGGGCTCGTCATCCTCAAACTCGCCGGATTCTCTATCATTGTCAGTAGCTTGAGCTGTGCGCAGCCCCATACCGGCGGCGATGGGCAGGGTGAGCACCATGCCGAGCAGGCAGAGCGCGCCGACCACCGCATAATCGAAACTGCCGAGCCAGCTGGAGCGCAGCGCGTCGGGGATGGCAAGCACGCCCTCGCCGAGCACGCCGCCAAGCCCGATCGGCAGCGGCCACGCCCCGAAACGCGGCAGGCAGGCGGCGAAACCGCTGGCGAAGGTGAGCCCGGCTGCCCAGCAAAAAGCCCTCGCGCGCAAGCGCTTAGGGCGCCGATGGGTGAGCGTCAGCCATCCCCAGACGCCGATCGGGAGAACAAAGGCGAGGGCCGCGAGGCCGAAGAGTTGGATGACCAGGTCGGCGGCGACGGCGCCGGGCAGTCCGAGCAGATTTGCCGGCGCGGCGGCGCTGGAGCGGCTGAGACTCGGGTCTTCCGCCGACCAGCTGATCAGTGCAGTGAGGAGGACGATCGCGCCAATGAGGAGCGTAAGACCGACCAGTTCCTCGGCCCGGCGGCCGAGAACGCCCTTCACCTCCTCGGGCAGGAAGCCGCCGACCTTCTGGCGGCGACGGGGTGCGCGCAGCGGGTCCGCGGCCGCGGGAGGCACGCCCTTGCGC
>JAEZMI010000191.1 GCA_023414975.1 Pseudomonadota bacterium
CTCCCCGTCGGGGAGAGGGGTGGGGTGAGGGGCCCTCGGCGCCACGCTCCGCTGCCGTGCTTCCCCTCACCGACCGGCTGCGCCGGCCACCTCTCCCCACTGGGGAGAGGGAAAGACCAGACCACCACAGAACCGAACCACCGGAGTTTGACATGGCCTCACGGCTTCAGGGCAAGGTTGCCGCCATCACCGGCGCGGCCTCGGGTATCGGGCTGGAATGCGCCCACGCCATGATCGAGGAGGGCGCGACCGTCGCCCTCGTCGACCGCGCCGCCGATGCGCTGGAATCGATCTGCGCCGAACTCGGCCCCAAGGCGGTGCCCGTGGTGGTCGACCTGCTCGATCCGGCGAGCGTCGCCACCATGCTGCCGCAGATACTGGATCGCTGCGGCGCGCTCGACATCTTCCACGCCAATGCCGGCGCCTATATTGGCGGCGAGGTGGTGGAGGGCGATCCGGATGTGTGGGACCGCGTGCTCAACCTCAACGTCAACGCCGCCTTCCGCACCGTCCACGCCGTGCTGCCGCACATGGTAGAGCGAAAGACCGGTGACGTGATCTTCACCTCGTCCATCGCCGGGGTGGTTCCCGTCGTGTGGGAGCCGGTCTATACCGCGTCGAAATTCGCCGTGCAGGCCTTCGTCCATACCGTGCGCCGGCAGGTCGCCAGGCACGGCGTGCGGGTGGGGGCGGTGCTGCCCGGCCCGGTGGTGACGGCGCTGATCAAGGACTGGCCGCAGGCCAAGCTCGACGAGGCGCTGGCCGCCGGCGCGCTGATGGAGCCTCGGGAAGTGGCCGATTCGGTCATCTTCATGCTGACCCGTCCGCGTAACGTGACCATTCGCGACCTGGTGATTCTGCCGAACGGAACGGATTTGTGACCATGGAAGGATGTTTCGCGGGGATCGATGTCGGCACGGGCAGTGTCCGCGCCGGCATTTTCGATGCGGCGGGCACGCTCATCGCCTCGGCCAAGCGCGACATCCGCATGTGGAAGGAGCCCGGCGACATCGTCGAGCAGTCGAGCGCGGACATCTGGGCCGGCGTCTGCGCCAGCGTGCGCGAGGCGGTGGCGAAAGCCGGCATCACGCCCGCCGAGGTCAAGGGCATCGGCTTCGACGCCACCTGTTCCCTCGTGGTGCTCGGCGAGGGCGGCACGTCCCTCCCGGTCGGTCGCCATGGCGATCCGGCGCGCGACATCATCGTCTGGATGGACCACCGCGCCACCGGCCAGGCCGACCGCATCAACACGCTCGGCAGCCCGGTGCTGGACTATGTCGGCGGCATCATCTCGCCGGAGATGGAAACGCCCAAGCTGCTCTGGCTCGCGCAGGAACTGCCCGCCACCTTCGACGCCGCCTGGCAGTTTCTCGATCTCGCCGATTTCCTGACGTGGAAGGCGACGGACAGCCTCGCCCGCTCGGTCTGCACCGTCACCTGCAAATGGACCTATCTGGCGCATGAGCGCCGCTGGGACGCGGATTACTTCCGCAAGGTCGGCCTCGGGGCGCTGGCCGAGGACGGGTTCGCCCGCATCGGCACGCAGATCGTCGCCGCGGGAACGCCGCTCGGCAACGGGCTCACCGCGCGCGCGGCCGAGGAACTCGGTCTCGTGGCGGGCACCCCGGTCGCGGCCGGCCTCATCGACGCCCATGCCGGCGGCATCGGCACGGTGGGCGCGCGCGGCGGCGCGGGGGATGCGCTGAACCGCATGGCCTATGTGTTCGGCACCTCCGCCTGCACCTTGCTCACCACCGCCGAGCCCGCTTTCGTGCCGGGCGTGTGGGGACCCTATTTCTCGGCGATGGTGCCGGACCTCTGGCTCAATGAAGGCGGCCAGTCCGCCGCCGGCGCGGCCATCGACCGGCTGGTGCGCATGCACCCGGCGGCGCCGCAGGCCGAAGCGCTCGCCCGCGCGGAAGGGCGCAATCTCAGCATGTGGCTCGCCGCGCAGGCGGAAGCGGCGGGCGGGGCGGCGGCGATCGCGACCCTCGCGGGCACGCTGCATGTGGTGCCGGAATTCCTCGGCAACCGCGCCCCCTTCGCCGATCATCTCGCCCGCGGCATCATTGCCGGGCTCGGCATGGACGAAAGCGTGGAAAGCCTCGTCGGGCTCTATATGGCGGGCCTCGCCGGCATCGGCTACGGGCTGCGCCAGATCCTCGACGCGCAGCATGCCAAGGGCGCGCGCACCGATCTCATCGTCATCAGCGGCGGCGCCGGGCAGAGCCCCCTCGTGCGGCAGGTGCTGGCCGATGCCGGCGGCACGCGCATCGCCGCCACCACCTCGCCCGAGCCTGTCCTCCTCGGCTCGGCGGTGCTCGGCGCGGTGGCGGCCGGCCGCTATGAGAGCTTCGCCGCCGCCATGGCCGCCATGTCGGAGATCGAGGCGGTCTACGAGCCGAATCCCGCGCTGCGGGCTTGGCATGACCGGCGCTTCACGGCATTCGAAGCCTTTCAGGCGGCCTATCGCGCCGCGCGCAGCTGATATTTCGCCGGCTATATATCCGCCGGCGCGAGCTCAACCCGCGGGCTGGGTTGCGAGCTCCACCCGGTCGCGGCCGTTCGATTTGGCGCGGAAGAGCGCGAGGTCGGCGGCGTTGATCAGCTCTTCGGGCCCCGCCATCTCGGTCGGCAGCATGGAGGATGCCCCGATACTGATGGTGACGTGGCCGCTCTCGCGCGAAATGTCGAGCGCGCGGACCCGCGCCATGATCTCGTGGGCGACGCTCTGGGCGCCGGCAAGATCGGTGTTCAGCAGGACCACGACGAATTCCTCGCCGCCGAAGCGCGCGGCGAGATCGCCCGGCCGGCTCACCCCCGCCTGGATGGCGTCGGCCACCTGGCGGAGCACCTCGTCGCCGGCGAGGTGGCCGTGGCTGTCATTGTAGAGCTTGAAGTGGTCCACATCGATCATCAGCAGCGCCAGCGGCGTGGCGTTGCGGACGGCGCGGCGCCATTCGGCCAGCATGTACTCGTCGAAATAGCGCCGGTTGCCGAGCCCGGTCAGCCCGTCGATGCGGGTCAGGCGCTCCAGTTCCAGATTGGCCTGCATAAGCTGGCGCTGGCTCTCGCGCAGCGCGGCATAGGCGGCATCGCGCTGGACGTGATCGAGATAGGCGCGGGTGTGGTAGCGGATGCGCGCGATCAGTTCGATCCGGTCCGGCAGCTTGACGAGGTAATCGTTCGCGCCCGCCTGGAAGGCGGCGCTCTTCACCGCCGGCTCGTCCTTGCCCGACAGCACGATCACCGGCACGGCGTGGGTTGCGGGCGAGTCGCGGTAGAGGCGCACGAGATCGAGCCCGTCCATGCCGGGCATGACGAGATCCTGCAGAATGACGGTCGGCTTCAGCTCCTCGGCGATGCGAAGCGCCGCCAGCGGATCGGTGCAGTAATGGAAGTCGAGATCGGCTTCGCCCGACAAGGCGCGGCGCACCGCCTCGCAGACCAGCACCTGGTCGTCCACCAGCAACACCATGGAGAGGTATTTCTCCGCACCAGGCATCAGGTCGGCTGCATGCGGGGGAAGGTCGGTTTCGCGTGTCATGAGACAGCCTTGTATGGCGGGCGGCCGATCACCTCAACCAGACGGTCGGCGATGAGATGGAGCGGAAGGATATCGGCGGCGGCGCCGATCGCGGCGGCCGCCTTGGGCATGCCGTAGACGGCGGAGCTGGCCTCGTTCTGGGCGATGGTGAGGTGCCCGGCCTCGCGCAGCGCGAGCAGCCCCTTGGCGCCGTCCCTGCCCATGCCGGTGAGCAGCACCCCGACCAGCCCGGTCCGCCAGTTCTGCGCCGCGCTCTCGAAGAACACGTCGACCGAGGGGCGGTAGGGATAGCCGATCGGCTCCGCCTGGTAGGCGAGCGTGCCGCACGGCCTCAGCACCAGATGGTCGCCGCTCGCCGCGATCAGCAGCGCCCCCGCCTGCGGCCTGTCGCCGGCAAGCGCGGGGCGCACCGGCAGGCGGGCCTGCTGGGCGAGCCAGCTTGCCAGGCCGGGCACGAATCCGGGGTCGACATGCTGCACCAGGATCAGTGCCGCCGGAAAATCGGCGGGAATGGCCTTGAGCACCTCCGCCACCGCCGCCGGTCCGCCGGCGGAGGCGCCGATGGCGATAAGCTGGAAGGGCCCGCGGCTTTCCGCCCGTCGCATGCTGGCGCGCGGGGGGCGCCCGTCGCCCACCAGCCTGCCGATGGTGGCGATCTTGCCGAGCAGCGTCGCGGCCGGAGTGCGTAGGTCCGCGGCGCCGGCGGTCGGCAGGTCCACCGCGTCGAGCGCGCCATGGCCCATCGCCTCATAGACGCCGGAGACATTGGCGTCGACACTGGCGGTCACGAGAAGGATCGGGCACGGGGTGGCCGCCATGATGCGGCGCGTCGCCTCCACCCCGTCCATCTCCGGCATGGTGATGTCCATGAGCACGAGGTCGGGCAGATCGCGCGCGCAGGCATCCACCGCTTCCCGGCCGTTGGCGGCGGTCCACGCCACCTCATGCTCCGGCGCGGCGACGATGATCCGGCGCAGCAGCTCGGTGGCCATGGGTAGGTCGTTGACGATGCCGATCCGCATATGTCCTGCCCCGCTCATCCCGCCGCCGGACCGATGAGGTCGATCACGGCCTGGATCAGCGTCTCGTCGTGGAAGCTGCCCTTGGTCAGATAATAGTCCGCTCCGGCGTCGAGGCCACGTCGGCGATCCTCCTCGCGGTCCTTGTAGGAGACGATCATCACCGGCAGGGTCCGCAGCCGCGCGTCGCGGCGCAGCAGGCTCACCAGCTCGATGCCGTCCATGCGCGGCATGTCCACATCCGTCACGACAAGGTCGAAGCTCTCCGAGCGCACGACGTTCCAGCCGTCCATGCCGTCGACGGCGACCTCGACCTCGAAGCCGTGCTGCTCCAGCAGCTTGCGTTCCAGCTCGCGCACCGTCAGCGAATCGTCGACCACGAGCACGCGCTTGCGCCGGGCCGCCGGGGCGGCGCCGCGCGGGCCGCCGATGCCGCGCAGCGTGCCGGCGGCGGACAGCTTGTCGGCCGATCGCAACAGGTCGTCCATGTCGACGATCAGCACCGGGCTGCCGTCCTCCATCAGCGCGGCGGCGGCGATGTCCTTGATCTTGCCGAGGCGCGGGTCGAGCGGGCGCACCACCAGTTCGCGCTCGCCGCGAAAGGCGTCGACCACGAGGCCATAGGTGCCCGCGCTCCCGCCGATCACGACGATGCTGACATCTTCCGTTCCGGCCCCCGTCTCCGGCAGCCCCAGAAGCTCATGCGCGGTGACGAGGCCGATGCGCCGGCCATCGATGCCGATATGCGGGCGTCCCTCCAGAAGCTGCACCTCGGCGCGCGGCAGCTTGAGCGTGCGGGCGAGCCCGGCGAGCGGCAGCGCATAAGGCTCGCCGGCGACGTCCACCAGCAGCGTGCGGATCACCGACAGGGTGAGCGGCAGTTCCATGAGGAAGGTCGTGCCTTGTCCGGCCTGCGTGGTGACGCTCACCTTGCCGCGCACCTGCCGCACCATGTTCTGGACCGCGTCGAGACCGACGCCGCGCCCGGAGACGTCGCTCACCGCCTCCTTGAGGGAGAAGCCCGGAAGGAACAGGAATTCCAGCAGCTCCGCCTCGCCCAGCGCGGCCGCGGCCTCCTCGCCGATCAGCCGCCGCGTCGCCACGGCCCGACGCAGGCCGGCGAGATCGATGCCGTCGCCGTCATCCGCGACGAGAATCTGAAGCAGCCCGGCATGGTGGCGCGCTTCGAGCCGGATCACGCCCTCTTCCGGCTTACCGGCGGCGGCGCGGGCGGCGGGGGGCTCCAGCCCGTGGTCGACGGCATTGCGCAGCAGATGACCGAGCGGCGCGTCGAGCTGGTCGAGAATGTCGCGATCGATTCCGGTCGAGCCGCCGATGATCTCCAGCCGGGCGGCCTTGCCGAGCCCATGGGCGAGGTCGCGCACGGTGCGGGCATAGCCGCGCACGCCATCCTCGAAGGGCCGCATGCGGCTCTCCAGCGTCTCGCCATAGAGCCGGTTGGCGAGGTCGGTGCTGCGCCGGTCCAGCGCGTCGAGTTCGGCGAGCCGGTTGTCCAGCGCCTGCCGGCTGTCCTCCAGCGCCGCGCGCGCCAGGATCAGGGCCTGTGCGGTCGGACCACCCTCCGCCGCTGGCGGCAGGCTGGCGCGCACCCCGTCGAGCGCGCGGGCGAGAGCGGCATGGTCGCGGCGAAGATGCGCGAGGGAGTCGGCGAAGGGCCGCAGCCGCCGCGCCTCGATCAGCGACTCGCCGGCGAGGCCCAGCAGGCGCGTCATGCTCTGGGCACTGATGCGGAT
>JAEZMI010000233.1 GCA_023414975.1 Pseudomonadota bacterium
ACCCAATACCAGCCGAGCGGCCGGGTATGGGAGCTTTCGCTGCCGATGCGGGTCTCGGCGAACTGGCCGCTATCCACCATCTGGCGCGCGACGAGCGCAAAACGCGCCTCGTCCCGGTCGAGCACGGGCGTGGCGAAGAAGCCGGGCAGAAAGGCGACGAGGCTCAGCACCGTCAGCAGGGCAATGCAACGCAGATTGCTGGCACAGGCCATGTCGACAAGGGCAACGAGGCGGCTGGCGGGGCGAAAACCACGCAGCGGCGCGCGGGCGGTGGCAGAACTTTCGTCCCACAGGGACCAACGCGTCATCATGCTCGTCCGATTCGAAGGCAATCGACGTTAGCAGAAGCGGGCGACCGCCGCCGGAGTGGCGTGCCGTCAGACGCGGGCTTCCTGTGGCTCCGCCGTCCGGTACGCCGCGCTTTCCGGGTTCCAGCCCTTGAGGAGGGCCGGCACCTGCGAGGCGGGCAGCGCCTCGGAATAGAGATAGCCTTGCGCGTACTCGCAGCCATTGGCCCGCAGATAGGCGGCCTGCGAGAAGGTCTCGACGCCTTCCGCCACCGTCTCGATGCCCAGGCTGTGGCCGAGATTGATGACCGCGCGGACGATGGCCGCGTCGTCGAGGTCCTGTTCGATATCGTGCACGAAGGAGCGGTCGATCTTGATCCGGTCGACCGGGAACTGCCTCAGATGGCTGAGGGAGGCGAAGCCGGTGCCGAAATCGTCCAGCGCGATGCGGACACCCGCCCGGTTGAGCAGTTGCAGGCTCTGCCGCACCGTCTCGGTGCCACGGCCGAGGAACACGGTTTCCGTAACCTCGATGGTCAGGCGCTCCGCGCCGAGGCCGGCCTGGTTAAGCGCGGTGAGCACGCGGTCGGGCAGTTCGCCCTGAGCGAATTCCGGCGAACTCACATTGATGGCGACATGCCCGAAATCGCAGCCGAGCGCGCTCCATTGCGCCATGTCCCGCGTCGTGATCTGCAAAAGGCGCTCGCCGATCTCCACGGAGAGATGAGGGTCCTCGAAAATGGCGCTGAAGGATTGCGGGCCGAGCACGCCAAGGCGCGGGTGGCGCCAGCGCATCAGCGCCTCGAAGCCGACGATGGCGCCCGTCGAGAGCGACACTTTCGGCTGGTAGAACGGCTGGAACTCGCCCTTCTTCAGGCCGAGCCGCACGCGCGCGGCCAGCTTGATGCGGCTCTCGGTCGCCTCCTGCATGCGCGGATCATAGACGAGCGCGATCCCGCGGCCCTCCGATTTGGCACAATAGAGGGCGATGTCCGCGTTCTTGAGTAATGTGGACGGGTCCATCCCGTGATCGGGCGCGACCGTGAGCCCAATACTCCCGCGGCAGGACAGGGGCGTGGTGAGCCCATAGTCGAACGGCATGTCCAGCAAAGAGAGAACCCGCCGCGCGACGATCATGCCGTCGTCGGCGTTCTCCATATGCGACAGAAGCACGATGAACTCGTCGCCCCCGAGCCGCGCGACGGTGTCCACTTCGGACACGCTGGCCCGCAACCGCCGCGCCACCTCCACCAACAATGCGTCGCCGACATCGTGGCCGAGGGTGTCGTTCACGTCCTTGAAATGGTCGAGATCGACCAGCAGCACGCCGACATAGCCACCGCTGCGTCGGGCGCGACGAAGGGCGACGTCGAGTTTATCGCGCATCAGCCCACGGTTGGGCAAATCGGTGAGCGCGTCATGATTGGCCATGTGCCACATGCGCTGCTCGGCCTGCTTGCTTTCGGTCACGTCCTGCACGATGCCGAAGGCGCGCACCGGCTTGCCCTGTTCGATTTCCAGTTCGCAGCTCTGCCGAAAAAGACGGCGCTGGCCCGCCGCATCGATGAAGGGAAGCTCCATCTCGAAGCCCTGCCCCGTCCGCAGGGCGCGCGCGAACTGGCGCCGGACGTGCCGTCGTGCGTCAAAGGGCAGGTGCGACAGCGCAATTTCCTCGGTCGGCTCGCTGTGCAGCGGAAGACCCAGGATGCGATAGACGCCGTCCGACCAGCTCAACCGGCGCGTGGCGACATCGAGTTCCCAGCCGCCCAGTTTGGCAAGCCGCTCCGTTTGCGCCACCAGGCTCTGCCGCCGCCACAATTCGCGGCTCTGCATCTCCAGAAGGCTCTGGCTGGTGCGGCGATGTTCAAGTTCACGCCGGACCTGCCGCGTCGCCTCATGCAGGCGGAACTGATCGACGATGATCTGCGCGAGGTGAGCCATGATCTCGGGTTCACCGGCCTCGAATTCGCGCGGCTCGGGACCGAAAAGGCAGAGGGCACCGACGCTCAGTCCCGTCCGAAGCGCGATGGGCGCGCCGGCATAGAAGCGGATATGGGGCTGACCGGGGATGTGGACCTTGTCGCGGAAGCGGGGATCCCGGCCCGCATCGGGCACGACCAGCAGATCGCCGCCCATGATCGTCCAGGCGCCGAAAGAATCGGCCCGAGGCGTGCTCGTGATGTCGTCGAAGCCCGAACTGGCCCTGAACCACTGCCGGTCGCGATCCACCAGAGCGATGCAGGCGGACGGCACTTTGAACATCTTGCGCGCGAGCAGGCAGACGCCGTCGAGAACGGGCGATGGCGGCGCGCTCAAAAGGTCGAGGGCATGAAGTTCCGCAAGTCTTTCCGCCTCATTGTGCGGTATCGGAAAGAGCATCGCGCACCTGGCCGGCCACCGGCTGGAAGTCCCAGAATGCTCAGGCGCCGAGCGGCAAAAGAGCGTTCCTCAGACGAAAAGCATTACCTTGCTGTACATATCAGCACCAACCCGCCCAATCGGCAATAGCTGCTCACTCCGCCCCCCGAACAAGCCCCCCCAC
>JAEZMI010000313.1 GCA_023414975.1 Pseudomonadota bacterium
GAGCCACAGTGTGCGCCAGTTCTCAACGATCTGTCGATGACCATTGCGGCGGGCGAGTTCGTCGCCTTTGTCGGGCCATCGGGGAGCGGCAAGTCGACCCTGCTGCGGCTTCTGATGGGGTTCGAGACGCAGGAATCCGGGGCCATCCTGCTCGACGGCCTTGATCTGCGCACACTGAACATCCAGGCGGTACGCCGGCAGTTCGGCATTGTCCTGCAGAACGGCAAGGCCATGGCCGGAACGTTGCTCGACAACATCCTCGGCGCCAATCTTCACCTCGGCGAGAACGCGGCATGGGAGGCGGCGCGGCAGGTCGGGCTGGCCGATGACATCGCTGCAATGCCGATGGGGATGCGTACCCTGCTGACGGAGAGCAGCGGCAGCATCTCGGGCGGGCAGGCGCAGCGGCTCCTGCTGGCGCGGGCCATCGTCAACAAGCCAGCGATCCTTATCCTCGATGAAGCGACCAGCGCGCTCGATAACCGGACGCAGGCGCTCGTGACCGAGAGCATGAATGGCCTGCGCGCCACACGCCTCGTCGTCGCGCATCGGCTTTCGACCGTCATGGATGCCGACCGTATCGTCGTGCTGAAGGACGGGCGCATCGCCGAGCAGGGCAGTTATGCCGCCTTGATGGCGCAGGACGGATTGTTCACCAGACTGGCCGAGCGTCAGCTGGTCTGAGGTTTCCACCAGCTAAGATACTGAAGTATCTGGTGGGCCCGGTAGGACTCGAACCTACAACCAGACCGTTATGAGCGGTCGGCTCTAACCATTGAGCTACAGGCCCCGGCGCCGTGGGCGCACGGCGGCACGTTAGCAAAGGCGCTTGTTAGCGCCAACCTCGCATGGGGCGCGGTCCACATGGTCGGAAAGTTCCCGGGGCACTTCGTGGAACGCGGTGCCATGGAACGCGGTGCCATGGCAGGTGCCGCGAGCGGGCACTATAATAGGGCGAGACGTCAGTGCCCTACGCGCGGCACGTTTTCATGAGGCTTTGAATATGCCGAACCTTTCCGCTTCGCTTCCGCGCCGTCTGAGTGCGGTTTTCCTGCTCGCCATGATGGCGCTGGGTCTCGCCGGCTGCGGGGTGAACACCATTCCCACGGCGGAGGAGCAGGCCAAGGCCGCCTGGAGCGAGGTGCTCAACCAGTATCAACGTCGCTCGGACCTGATTCCCAATCTCGTCGAGACAGTGAAGGGCTATGCGCAGCAGGAAAAGGACGTGCTGACCCAAGTGACGCAAGCCCGCGCCAACGCGACCTCCATCAAGGTGGATGCCGACACGGTGACGGACCCCGCCAAGTTCCAGCAGTTCCAGAGCGCGCAGGGCCAGCTTTCCAGCGCACTGGGGCGCCTCATCGCGGTGGCCGAAGCCTATCCCGATCTGAAGTCGAACCAGAACTTCCTCGCCCTGCAGGCGCAGATCGAGGGCACGGAAAACCGTATCGCCGTGGCGCGGCGCGACTATATCGAGGCCGTGCGCGTCTACAACACCGAACTGCGCACTTTCCCGGGCGTGCTCTGGGCGAGCACGCTCTACCGCGGCAACAAGCCGATGGAGACCTTCACTGTCTCCGAGGAGCAGATGAAGGCGCCCCAGGTGAAGTTCAACTGAGACAGGTCATTCACCCGAGCCGCGAGATCCCGCTCATGCTCTCCCCCGCCGGTGCCCGCCGGCCTGCCGTCTTGCTCGTGGCCGCGCTCCTCGTTCTCGCAGGGCTGCTGGCGCCCGTTCGGGCGGAGCTGGCCTTTCCGGCGTTGAGCGGGCGCGTCGTCGATGCCGCCGGCATTCTGGATGGCAGTGCGCGCGCGTCACTCGACGCGAAGTTCGCGGCGCAGGAAGCCAGGACGAGCGATCAGCTGGTCGTCGCGACCGTGCCTTCGCTTCAGGGCACCTCGGTGGAGGACTACGCCAACCGCCTGTTCCGCCACTGGAAGATCGGGCAGGCCGACAAGAACAATGGCGTGCTGCTGCTCGTCGCGCCGAATGAGCGCAAGGTGCGGATCGAGGTCGGGTACGGCCTTGAGGGTGTGCTGCCGGACGCCGTGGCGAGCACTATAATCAGCACGACCGTCCTGCCGGCCTTTCGGGCGGGTGATTTCGCCGGCGGCATCAGTCGCGGGGTCGATGCGGTCCTTGAGATTCTCAATCTCGACCCGGCCGAGGCAGAGGCGCGGGCGCGTGCGGCGGCCGAGCCGGCCCTCACCTTCGACGACTGGATCAACCTCATCATTGTCATCGCCATGATCGGCTTCTTCCTGTTCGTCATCTCCCGGCAAATCCGGCGGCGCGGCATTCGCAGCCTTGGGCGCGGGCTCGCGGCGGGTTCGGCCAGCGGCTGGGAGTGGAACAGCCGTTCGGGCGGCGGCGGGGGGTGGTCGAGCGGCGGTGGCGGCTTTTCCGGGGGCGGCGGCTCCTCGGGAGGCGGGGGCGCATCGGGGAGCTGGTGATGGCCGAGGCTTTGTTCACCGCGGAAGACGAGGGACGCATCGCGGCCGCCGTGGCGCAGGCGGAGGCGGGGACGGGTGGGGAGATCCGCGTCATCGTTTCCACGCGCCCCTTGATCGATCATGTCCCCTATGCCCTGCTTTGGGCAGCGCTGGCCGCGCTTCTCGTGCCGTGGCCGCTCGCGTTCCTGCTGCCCATCACCGTCGAGCAGATGCTCGTCGTGCAGGGACTTGTCTTCGTGGCCGCCGGGGCGGCGCTCGTCTTCACGCCGCTCGGGCTGCGCTGCGTACCGGCGGCGCTCATGCGGGCCGGGGTGCGTCATGCGGCGCTCGATTACTTTCTCAGCTTCGGCGTCCATCAGACGCGCCGCCGCACCGGCGTGCTCATCTTCGTCGCCGTGCCGGAGCACCGGGTGGAAGTGGTGGCCGATGAGACCATTCACGCTCGCGTCGGCACGCCAGCCTGGGAAGATGTGTGCGCGCGCGTGCTGGCGGAGGCGCGGGAGGGTCGGCTGGTCGCGGGTCTTGAGGCCGCCATCGCGGAGGCGGGACGTCTGCTCGCCCTACATGTGCCGCCGGCCGCGGACGACACGGACGAACTGCCCAACCGTCCGGTCTTTCTCTAGGCCCGAGCCCACCCGCCGGCAGGCTTGCCCGCAGGTGACCTCGGTGTTGCGGAAACCCTTGCGCTGGCGGGAGGCCGGGCGCATAAGCCGGCCAAGAAGACTGGAGGAATTCCATGCCCGCCTATCGCTCCCGTACAACGACCCATGGCCGCAACATGGCCGGCGCGCGCGGTCTGTGGCGCGCCACCGGCATGAAGGACAGCGATTTCGGCAAACCGATTATCGCGGTGGTGAACTCTTTCACCCAATTCGTGCCCGGCCATGTGCACCTCAAGGATCTCGGCCAGCTCGTGGCGCGCGAGATCGAGGCGGCGGGCGGCGTGGCCAAGGAGTTCAACACCATCGCGGTGGATGACGGCATCGCCATGGGCCATGACGGCATGCTCTATTCGCTGCCCTCGCGCGAACTCATCGCCGACAGCGTGGAGTACATGGTGAACGCCCATTGCGCGGACGCCATGGTCTGCATCTCGAATTGCGACAAGATCACGCCGGGCATGCTGATGGCGTCGCTGCGTCTCAACATCCCGACCGTCTTCGTCTCCGGCGGGCCGATGGAAGCCGGCAAGGTGGTACTCGGCGGCAAGACCAAGGCGCTCGACCTCGTGGATGCCATGGTCGCGGCGGCGGACGACCGCATCTCCGATGAGGACGTGAAGGCGATCGAGCGCTCGGCGTGCCCGACCTGCGGCTCCTGCTCGGGCATGTTCACCGCCAATTCGATGAACTGCCTGACCGAAGCGCTCGGCCTCTCGCTGCCCGGTAACGGATCCACGCTCGCCACACATGGCGACCGCAAGCGGCTTTTTGTCGAAGCCGGCCATCTGGTGGTCGATCTTGCCCGCCGCTATTACGAGCAGGACGATGCCGGCGTGCTGCCGCGCTCGATCGCAACCTTCGCCGCCTTCGAGAACGCGATGACGCTCGATATCGCCATGGGCGGCTCGACCAATACGGTCCTGCATCTTCTCGCCGCCGCGCATGAGGGCGAGGTGCCCTTCACCATGGCCGACATCGACCGGCTGTCGCGCCGCGTCCCGGTGCTGTGCAAGGTGGCCCCGGCCGTCGGCGACGTGCATATGGAGGATGTTCACCGCGCCGGCGGCATCATGGGCATTCTCGGCGAACTGGACCGGGCCGGCCTGCTCGACACGTCCGTCGGCACCATCCACGCCCCAACGCTCGGCGTCGCTCTGGAGCATTGGGACGTGAAGCGCACCGGCAGCGCCTCGGTGCACGACTTCTTCCGCGCCGCGCCGGGCGGCGTTCCCACGCAGGTCGCCTTCTCCCAGTCCGCCCGCTATGACGAGGTGGACACGAACCGCGAGAGCGGTGTCATCCGCAGCGCCGAATATGCCTTCTCCAAGGACGGCGGCCTTGCCGTGCTGTTCGGCAACCTCGCCGAAGACGGTTGCATCGTGAAGACGGCGGGCGTGGATGAGAGCATCCTCACCTTCACCGGCACCGCCCGCGTATTCGAAAGCCAGGACGACGCCGTCTCGGCCATCCTCGGCAACCGGGTGAGGCCCGGTGAGATCGTGCTGATCCGCTATGAGGGGCCGCGCGGCGGGCCCGGCATGCAGGAGATGCTCTACCCGACCAGCTATCTGAAGTCGAAGGGCCTCGGCAAGCAGTGCGCGCTCATCACCGACGGCCGCTTCTCCGGCGGCTCCTCCGGGCTGTCGATCGGCCATGTCTCGCCGGAAGCGGCGGAAGGCGGCACGATCGGTCTCGTCCATGAGGGCGACACCATCGAGATCGACATCCCGAACCGGCTGATTCATCTCGCGGTCGGCGACGAAGAACTCGCCGCGCGTCGCGCCGCGCAGGTTGCGCAGGGCTGGGCGCCCGCCGCGCCGCGCAAGCGCAATGTGACGACCGCGCTCAAGGCCTATGCCGCACTCGCCACCAGCGCCGCCAAGGGCGCGGTGCGCCAGTTGCCGTGAGGGCCGGGCCGAGAGGCTGGCACTGATGCAACCGGACGGGCCGCGGTCCGTCCTTCCACCGGCTGAGAAGCCTTTACGCGAGACCTGAGGCGACCATGGCCGGCGATGACGAGGACTATGTCTATGACGAGGCGACGGGCGAGTGGCGTCCCGCGTCCGAGCTGAAAGCGGCGGCCGCCGTCGTTCGGGAGGTCCGCGATGCATCCGGCAATCTGCTGGCTGACGGCGACGCCGTGGTGCTCATCAAGGATCTCAAGGTGAAGGGCGCCGGACAGACGCTGAAGCAGGGTACCGTCATCAAGACGATACGCCTGACGGACAACCCGGACGAGATCGACTGTCGGCACGACGCCATTCGTGGGCTTGTGTTGCGGACAGAATTTGTACGTAAGCGCGGCTGACGTATCGTTTTTGCGTGATGGTCGGATAATACTGTATTCGTGCAGTAAAATACCTTAGATAATTCCATTTGATCGGATGGGATTTTATTTCGGAACGTATCTTTTGACGACTGGTTGTCCTTCAATAACAGGGAGGACTTCCACCATGACTTACATGAAGACGGCTTCCATTGCAGCAATCGCGGCGCTCTTGGCGCTCGGCACACCCGCTCTCGCGCAGAGCGGCGGCGCAGGCGGTGCCTCGGGCGGCGGGTCCAGCAGTGGTTCGGATGGTGGCAACTCCAGCGGCGGGCCCGGTGCGGCCGGTTCGGCCGGCAGTTCTCAGGGAGGCTCGTCGCAGGACGGCAACACCGGGTCGGCAACACCGAGCGGCTCGGCGACAGACAAGCCCGGCGGTGGCGCTTCGGGAAATATGGGCGGTTCGGGCGGCGCGACGAACCCAGATCCGAGCAACAACCGCAACTGCCCGCCCGGCTCCTCGCCGGGTCAGACCAACTGCTGACGCTTCATCGTCCGCCTGTTTGAAACGGGAACCCCGCGGCACCTGTCGCGGGGTCCCGTTCGGCCGTAGGGGGCCGGGCTTCAAGTGCCACCAAAAGGCAGTTGCGTGTCGGGGCCTGTCCCGGTCAGATGGCGCCATCCCGAGGGGTGGAGTGGTCATGGCCAATTATGTGAAGATCAGCGGTTTCCTGGGCGCCTGCGTGACCGCCGTCGCCCACTTCCTGACCGATCTGCGAAAGACGCCAGCGCTGGAGGAAAAGGCGGGTTATGGCGACGCGCCGAACCTGCCCAAGCCGAAGCCGACGCTGATCCCCATCATGAAGATCGCCCCGGCCGTCGGCTGGCCGAAGGGCCGCACGCCGCGTCCGGCCCCTGGCTTCAAGGTGAACGCTTTTGCGGAGAATTTCGAGCATCCCCGCTGGGTCTATGAACTGCCGAACGGCGACATCCTCGTCGCTGAGACCGCCGCCCCGCCGACGCCGAAAGATTTGTTCAGCCTACGCTGGTGGGCAATGGGCTTCGTCCTCGTGCGCGCCGGCGCGGGTGTGGCGAGCGCCAACCGCATCACCCTGCTGCGGGACGCGGATGGTGATGGCGTTGCGGAAATCCGCACACCTTTCATCGAGAACCTGAATTCGCCGTTCGGCATGGTGCTGATCGGCAACCAATTCTATGTCGCCAATGCCGACAGCGTGGTGCGCTTCCCCTATGAGCCGGGGGCGACCCGTATCACAGCCGCTCCGGTGAAGATCTGCGATCTGCCGGCGGGGCGCAACCACCACTGGACCAAGAGCATGGTGGCCAACAAGGCCGGCACGAAGCTCTATGTCGGCGTCGGCTCCAACTCCAATGTCGGCGAGTTCGGCATGCACGAGGAGGAGAACCGCGCCGCCATTCTCGAAGTGGACATTGCGAGCGGCGCGGTGCGGGTCTTCGCGGGTGGTCTGCGCAATCCGGTTGGCATGGACTGGAACCCGGTGACGGGCGAACTCTGGACCAGCGTGAACGAGCGCGACGAAATCGGCGATGACCTCGTGCCGGACTACATGACCTCCGTGAAGGAAGGCGCCTTCTATGGCTGGCCCTACAGCTATTGGGGGCAGATTGTGGATGATCGCGTGCAGCCGCAGCGGCCGGACCTCGTCGCCAAGGCTTTGAAGCCCGATTATGCGCTGGGCTGCCACACCGCCTCGCTCGGCCTGACCTTCGTCGATGATGATCGGTTCGGTGCGCGCTTCCGTGATGGCGTGTTCATTGGCCAGCACGGTTCCTGGAACCGAAACCCGCCTTCCGGCTACCGGGTGATCTTCGTGCCTTTCGCCGATGGCCGGCCGGCCGGCGAGCCGGAGGAAATCCTTGGCGATTTCCGTGTGGGCGGAAAGGCGCTCGGGCGCCCGGTCGGCGTCCTTGTCGACAGGCGCGGCGGGCTGCTGGTCGTGGACGATGTGGGCGACTGCATCTGGCGGGTCACGCCGGCCTGACGCACGCAAAAAAAAGGCGCCGGTCCGAGGGCGGGAACCGGCGCCTCATGCCTGAACCGTGGGGGCAACGGCTCGCCGGCATCCGCGGCTGGGGGAGGCCGCGAGAGTGGAGAAGGGGGAGCCGTGGACGGCCCGGCGCCCCTCTTGACCCGGCTTGATGACGCCGGGCCGCTTTGTATCAGCCTCGCGTCACTTGCCGGCGCAGGGCTTGTAGCCGGCGGCCAGCAACTCGCCGCGGCTGAAGACCACCCAGTCGCGCGCCGGCGGGGTGAAGGCGACGCGGGCCTTCTCGCGAGCCCAGCTCGGCAGCGCGGCATAGTTGGCGCGGGTCTGCGAATCCGCGATCGCCCAGGCAGCCGCATCACCGCGCAACTCGTCGACAGGACGGGCGGCGTGGATCGTGATTTCGGCCGAACGACCGATGCAGACCTGATTTTTGGGCAGCGACAGGACAACGAGGCCGCACGCCGATGCGCACACGCCGGTCAACTCGACCGGACGCTTTCCGATGGACGCGCGCAGCTTCATGCTGTCGAGTTCCGTACCACCCTTGTGCTGCCAGATTTCCAGGGCTCCGGCCTGAGTGCCCTGATCGAAAACCTGGTTGCCGCCGGAGCGCTGCGGAATCATGTTCCAGTCACCCCAGCCTGCGCCGCCGTAATACTGTGCAGAAGCCGGCAGAGCCATGCCTAGGCTCAGAAGGAGAGCGATGATGATGTGCTTCATGGTAGATTTCTTGTCCCTTTGCCTACGTGGATAAGGATGTATATTGGGTTGAATTCTTCCGACCGAGGCTAGGATTGCGGTCTGCCCCACGGCGATGCGCGCGTATCGGCTTGCCGCGACTAGCGGTATGCCTGATCTAACTTGCGTGAAGCTGGCGGGCGGTTGGAATGTTCGGCATCTGCCAGACGAATCCGGGCAAACGGGATAATTCGGTCCTGCCGTAATGGCGCCGCCTTCGCGGGGTGCAGTCATTGTCCCGTGCCGCTGCCGCTGCGGTTCGTTTCGTGAGGTTCTTTATGTCGCTGTCCCGCGCCTTGCTC
>JAEZMI010000234.1 GCA_023414975.1 Pseudomonadota bacterium
TTTGCCGGTCCACACCCATCTGCGACCGCATCTTGAACGCGTGGCGCTTCACGCCGCCCTGAAACTGCTGGAACCGGTCATGGGCGAGCCGTATCGGACGCCCGGGAAAGAACAGGGCCGCCAGGGCGACATAGAGCGGGAAAGGGGTATGGTCTCGCCCGCCGAAACCACCGCCCACATAACAGAAGCGCGTATTGATACTGTTCGGCTTGTACTCGGCCTGCGCCTCGCCCAGCAGGTGGGCAACCGCCTCCGCGGCCTCGAAGGGCGACTGCACCCCTATGACCATGTCGAGGTTCTTCGTCGCCGGATCATACCAGGCAAGGCCCGTCTCCGGCTCAAGAAACATCGGGTCGACGGACTGCGTCTCAAACGAACGGTCGAGCGTCAGTATCGCCGGATTGGCCGTCTCAAGCTCGGCGCGGATCGCCTCGCCATACGCGGCGCCTTTGACGTATTCCGGGCCTTTCTCATCCTGCAGCACCCGCCAGATCGGACGGCCCGAACCGCTGTCGACGAAACCCGGGCTGATCCAGCCCTCCTGAAGCGGCGAGTAGATGTCCGGCGAACCTGGCTCCGGCCCGGCGACACGGGTGAAGCGGAACGCCCCATAGTTCGCCCCCGCCACGGGTCCGGTCTCTTTGCCGAACGTCAGGAGATTGCCGTTCCGGAAGGCGACGCGCGCGAGATCATAGGCGTCGAACGTATCGAACAGCAGCAGGGCGACAGGCTGGCCGAGGTAGAGCGGCGTGGTGCCGACCGGACAAAACAGGTCGCCTGTATAGAAGTCGGGAACCCGCGCTCCAATACGTCCGATATCTTCCGCCGTTACGACGACTGTCGGAGCCGCTTTAGGACCGAGCGACGCAAGATCAATGCCTTCATAGACATGCGTCGCGTCCGGCGCGCGCACAAGCAATGCATGGTGGGTCGCAGTGGGCCAGCCCGGCAGATCGGCGGCCCGGAAATCGGCGGCATAAAGCTTGCTGCCGGTTACTTTGGCGACGCCATCGACCCGGCCCAGGGAGGGATGCGAGATGCCCCGCCCCGGAAGCGTCTCACGTGCGATGAAGTCCGGCACCGGAGAGCCGAACACCGGCGATACGGCAAGCGAAATGCCGCTGACCGAAGCCAGCTTCAGGAAATCGCGGCGCGAGGGTCGCATAAATTGTTCTTTCAGGTCCGCGAGGCGCAAATAGACGACCGAACCGCAATCAATGCATTAAGATACCTCCGAGGTGAGGTGTCTTAAATTAGCTCTTGCAAGTTGGCCGCGAAAATCGCGCATACGCACGTATTGTGCATCGCACGCTCCCGCACCTCATCAGATCATCTTAGAAACGATCTGAAGTCAACTAAGGTAAAACGAATTTAGAACATTAATTCAATGAACCGCCTTTGGCGCCGTGGCGTGCCAAGGGGCGACGTCGCCGGCACTCAGACCGACGATCAGTTCATCCAACACAGCCCTGGTGTCCGGTCTCGTGGCTGCGAGCCGCGAACGACGCTCCCATGGCGCTCTAGAACCTCAGCGTCGCCTGCGCCGCAAAACTGTGGCCGACGAGGTTCTCGCGCAGTTCCGCCTCATAAGACGCGCCAAGCGTCAAACGGTCGGAGGCCAGCGCGTTCAAGCCGATGCGGCCAAGGAAGGCATCGTCTCCTATCGGAGCACCGCTCGTCTCAAAGGATGATCCGAGGATATCGACGTCGGCGGCCTGGTTCAGGCTTTCAAAGTCATGCCGCCAGCCAACGCTCAGCATAGGTTCCAGCATCGTGCCGTTCTTGAGCGCAAACCGTCGTGACATCGTCACGGCGAGGGTCGTCTGCGTCTCGTTGAACGTCTGGCTCGGGAGCGCGAGGGCGAACAAGCTCCCGCTCTCGTCCATGCCGTCGCGATGGAAACCGCGATATCCAAGCGTCGCCGACGGAGTGACGACGGCCAATGGCAGATCGAAGGAGCGGAACAACGTCGCCTCGGCGAAGCCGCCGATCCCGTGCCCATCCGCGGACGCCGCGGCGCTGTAGCTGCCGAGCGAGGTAATGCGGGACGTCGAGAGTTCGCCATAAGTGAGGCCCCCGCGCAGGGCCAGCGTCATCTGACCCACGGCGAAGGTGCCATAGACGCCGCCATGATAGGTGCCGACATCACCAGAGCCGTTCCAGTCCGAGGAGACATCCGCGGACTCGTAGGAGACCGCGAGGCCTGCGACGCCGAAGTCCAGACGCCAGTCAATGCCGAGGACGACATTCCCGGCCCGCGTGTCGTAGCCGGCAAGTCCCTGCGACCCGCTCACATTCGTGGCGTTGGCTTCGCCCGAGACCCAGACTTCGCCCGTGCCATAGGGCGTGCCCTTGCTGGCGAGCCAGTCGAGAGCAACGGCCATCTGCCGATCGCCGACCGTGTCGGCGAACCGTCCGACGGCGCGCACGGCGGTCGTGGCCATTTCCGCCTGCATCTGGCCGGTGAGTGACGCCATTCCCTGGTCCAGGGCGGCAGCCGTGGAAGAGTACAGCACGTTGAACAAATCATTGGCGTCGGCTTCCGGCCGTGTGCCGGCGGCGGGCCGCGCCGCGTCAATAGCCGCTCCCAGCGCGCGTTCATTCGCCGTCTGGGTGAGCCCGAGCGCGCCGAGATTGCCGTAGCTCGTCGGCGTCACCGCGAGGGTGAGCGCCTGCGGGGTGTAGAGCACGTCGAAGCGTGTCGCCTCGGGCAGTCCTTCGGTCGGCTGGGACAGAGCGGAGAAACTGCCCGCAACCACCGGCGCCTGCGCGAAGATGAAGGTCTGGCCGATGGACGGCGTGAAACTGTTGGTGGCGTCGCCGGCGATGCCGCGCAAGGCCGGAGCCAACGTGCCGCCGACCGTGAGGACGGAATCCGCGCCGAGCACGAGGAGCCGGTCGAAAGCACCCGCGCCGTTTCCAATCGCCGGGCCGTCGACCTCAATACGGGTCGTGGCCGTGGACAGGAGGGACACGTCGCCATTGACCGTGAGCGTTCCGGGCGAGTTGCCGGGGGCCAGCGAGCCGGCGATGGTGACGTCGGCGTTCACAACCCCCGTGCCGCCCAGCGTTCCCGCCGGCGCGATAGCGAGCATTGGCGTTGTCAGCGAGCCGTCGACCGACAGCAAGCCACCTTCGACGGTGGAGGATGTGCTGAAGACAACATCCTCGAAAACGGTCAGGCTGCCCGTTCCAATCTTGTTCAGGCTTCCGCCGCTGGTGAAACCGACGAGCCATTGGGTGTCACCGTCGCCGGCGCCCACCGTGTAGGCGCCGACACCGGTCAGACCGACGGGACCGGCGGCCAGCGCCCGGTCGAGACGCACGAGGCCCCAGCCATAGACGTCGTCGATGCCGGGCACCCCGAGGTCTTCCGCACTGACGAACATAATGTTCACGATCTCGGCGGGCGTGAAGCTCGGATAGGCTTCGATCAGGACCGCAAGGACGCCAGCAACATTGGGCGCCGCCATCGAGGTTCCGCTGTAGTAGTCGTAACTATTCTGCGGGACGGTCGAATCAATGCCGCGATCTCCCGGCAGTCCGCGATCAGGAAAGCGCACGGCGACCTGATCGCCGCCCGGTGCCGCGATGCACCAGTCCTGCGCCACGCCGCACTTCTGAGAATAGCTGGCAAGCTGATTATACGCGTCGAGGGCAACCACCACGACAATGCGGCCACGCGCCTTGCCGTCCTCGCTCTCTGCGGCGGCAAGCGCCTCGGCGGAGGTGAAGCTAAGGTCAAGACCGGATCCGTGATCGTCGTAGACGAGATAGCCGGAAGCGTTGCGAACGCGCTCGTTGGCCGGCTGAATAAACGGGTACAAGCCAATGCCGACAGGATTCTCCGACATTACAGGGCTAAAAATTCTGCCGTTGCCGGCAGCCATCACCACGATTTGTCCGACGTCGAGATTGCGGCGGATTGTCTGCGCCGCGCGCAGCAGGGTCGCCTGACTTTCTGCTCCACCCAGATCCCAATTGACAGCCCCTCGCGGCTCGCTGGGTCCAAAGCTGCCATTGATGATGCGGACATCGGAAAACTGGGCGAGATAGTTGAAAGCATGGGTATCGGCGCTCGCAAGGTTGCCGCCAATCCGGTTGCACTCTCCTTCCAGAAGACTCGGCCCGCAGTACTCGAGTTGGCCGAGGGACAGTTCATCGTCGGATCCCGGCACCATGCCGCCGCGGGAGATCGCCTTCACCGCGAGCAGCATAGCCTCGGGAGCGACACCCTGCATGCCGAAGCCGTTCTGCCCGGCACCGATGATCCCCGCGACATGCGTGCCGTGACCGTCCCGATCCATGGAGTCGGTGGGACCCTGGACGAACGCTGCGAGAAGATCGTCCTCCGTCCAGTTTTCCGGCAGACGACGCTCATCGAACCAATAGAGAAAGCTCGTCGAGCGCGGGTCTATAC
>JAEZMI010000287.1 GCA_023414975.1 Pseudomonadota bacterium
CGCAAAGCGAGGAACAGCGGCAGGGCGGCGAGCCCATCATAGGGCGGGGCGTCGGCGCAGGCGGCGAGATAGCGGTTGAGCAACTGGTTGGCCGGCAGGGCGAGGCCGCGCTGGCCGAGGTCCATGATCAGGAAGGCGAGGTCATAGAGCCGGTCGGTGATCGCCAGCGCCTCGTCGAACTCCAGCGCGTCGAACAGCACCGGTTCGCCATCGATCAGCGCGATGTTGCGCAGATGCAGATCGCCATGACAGCGACGCGCCTCGCCGGCGCGGGCGCGCCGGTTAAGCAGAGGGGACAGGCACGTCAGACGGTGGGTGAAAGCCGTCGAAAGCGCCTCCACGCGGGCCGGGGCGAAGATGTCCGGGCTCTCGCGCAGTCCCGCGACGATGCCGATGGCGACCTTGCCGAGTTCCCCGGCCGAATCGACCTCGACATGCCGGGGCGCGCGCTCATGCGCGGCATGGACCGCCCGCGCCAGTGCGTCGATCAGCGCCGGCGTGAAGGCCTCGGCGGGCAGGCGATCCAGCGTCGCATGCTCGTCGAAGCGGCGCATATGCACGGCCCATTCGACGATGGCTCCCGCGTCGCCACCGAGCCGCAGCGCTCCGCCTTTGCGGCGGATCGGCACGAGGCCGAGATAGAGTGTGGGAGCGTTCTCCCGGTTCACGTCCAGCTCGCGGGTGCAAGCGGCGTGGCGCTTCGCCAGCGTGGAGAGATCCATGAAGGGGAAGCGCACGGCGCGCTTCACCTTGTAGACATCCCCTCCGGCGAGAAACACCGCCGCCCCATGGGTGTCGATGCGTTTCACCGGTTCGGTGAGCCCGTGCGTTGCCGGATCGGCCAGCAGGGCGAACACCGGCTCCTGATCGGCGACGACGTGGTCCGGAGATGCGGCGGGCATGGTCATGGCGCCAGTCTATCGCCCGGCCGCGGCTGCGCCATCGGTAAGGCTGCGGCTAAAAGTGAATGGGCGCGGCGCACGGGCGGGATTATGGATGCGCCAGCTTTCTCAGCCTCAGGTCCCGCCGCGTGTCCGCTCCCTCCTCCTCCGCCCCGCCCTATTTCGCCAGCGACAACGGCGTCGGGGTCTCGCCCGAAATCCTTGCCGCGCTGACAGCCGCCAATGGCGGCGCGATGTATTCCTACGGCGCGGACGCCATTTCCGCCCGCGTGGAGAAGCGCCTCAGCGAGATATTCGAGCGCGAGGTCGCGATGTTCCTCGTCTCCACCGGCACGGCGGCGAACGCGCTCGCGCTCGCCGCCTTCACGCCGCCCTGGGGCGCGGTGCTCTGTCATGGCGACGCGCATATCGAGAAGGACGAGTGCGGCGCGGTGGAGTTCTTCGCCGCCGGCGCGCGCCTCGTCCATGTGGCGGGCGCGCGCGGGCTGCTCAGCCCTGAAGCGCTGGCCGAGGCCACGCAGATGAACAAGGGCGACGTGCATGGCGTCCAGCCGGCCTGCGTGTCGATCACCCAGGTGAGCGAGCTCGGCACGCTCTATTCGATGGAGCATCTGAAGGAGATCGGCCGCGTCAGCCGGGCGGCGAGGCTCACCTTGCACATGGACGGCGCACGCTTCGCCAACGCGCTGGTGGCGCTCGGCGTCACCCCGGCCGAAATGACATGGAAGGCGGGGGTGGACGTGCTCTCCTTCGGCGCCACCAAGAACGGGGCGATGGGCGTCGAGGCGGTGGTGCTTTTCGACCCGGCGAAGGCGCAGGAGATGGCCTTCCGCCGCAAGCGCGCGGGGCATCTCTCCTCCAAGATGCGTTTCCTCGCCGCGCAGATGGACGCCTATCTCGACAAAGACCTGTGGCTTGCCAATGCGCGCCACGCCAACGCCATGGCCGGGCGGCTGGAAGCGGGCCTGCGCGCCGTTGCCGGCGTGGAGATCATCGAGCCGGCGGAGGCCAACATGCTGTTCGCGCGCCTGCCGCAGCCCACCATCGACACGCTGCTGGGGCAGGGCTTCCGCTTCTACACCGACCGCTGGGGCGCGGGCGTCATCCGCCTCGTCACCTCCTTCGCGACGCGGCCCGAGGAGGTGGACGCCTTCGTCGCCGGCGTGCGCGCGGCGGTGTGAGGCCGCGCCTCACATCACCGCCGACACCACCTCCGGCGATTCCTCCAGCGCGTGGGCCATGAAGTCCAGCGCGGAACGGATCTGGGCCCGGCTCGCCGGGCCGCCGAGGCAGACGCGTACCGCCTCGCGCGCCGTGCCGCCGACCGTGAAGGCGTCGCTCGCCACCACGCCGATGCCGGTCGCGCGCATATGGCCGACAAAGGCGGAACGGGTCCAGGGTGCGGGGAGATCGATCCAGAGATTGAAGGCGAGCGGATCGGCGCGGAAGGAGCCGGCGGGCAGGATGTCGCCCGCCATGGCTTGCCGGGCCTGCGTTTCCGCGCGGATGAAGCGCAGCAGCGTATCCGCCGTGCCGTCCTCGATCCACCGCGTCGCCACTGCGGCGGTGAGCGGCGAACTCATGACGTTCGCCGTGCGCAGCGCCGCCGCGAAGGGGTAGCCGGCCCGCGCCTCGGGCACGACGACATAGGCGGTGCGCAGCCCCGCGCCGATGCATTTGGCGAGGCCGGCCACATGCCAGGTGAGATCGGGCGCGATGGCGGCGAGCGGGGCGGGGCCGTGCGCGGGGATGAAGCCATAGGCGTCGTCCTCGACGATCGGCACGCCGAAACGACGGGCGACCTGCGCGATGGCGGTGCGCCGCCCTTCGGGAATGGTCAGCGTCGTCGGATTCTGTAGGGTCGGGTTGAGATAGAGCGCCTTGGGCGCCTGCTCGCGGCAGGCCTGGGCGAAAGCATCCGGGTCGATGCCGTCCTCATCCATCGGCAGGCCCGCAAGGCGCAGGCCGAGCTGGGCGGCGATCGCCCGCGCGCCGGGATAGGTGACCGCCTCGCACAACACCGTATCGCCCGGTTTCGCCAGGAGACCGAGGATGCCGAGCAGAGCCGGATGTGCGCCGGGTGTCACGAAGATGCGCTCCTGCGAGGGCACGAGGGCCCGCCGGCCAAGCCAGGCGGATGCCGCGTCCTTGTCGCCCCGCGTACCGCCGAAACCCTGATAGCGCAGCAGCGCCACGAGATCGCGCCCGACCTCGGCGAGGCCTTCCTGCATGCGCGCGATCAGCGCCGGATCATCCGGCTCGGGCGGCAGGTTCATCGACAGATCGACGCTGGAGGGCCGGGACGGCGAGGCCGGCCGCGCCTTGGGGCGGGGCAGGCCGGTGACGAAGGTGCCCTGGCCGACACGGGATTCCACGAGGCCGCGCTTCTGCGCCTCGACATAGCCGCGCGCGACGGTGGTGAAGTCGATGTCGAGCCGGGCGGCGAGCTTGCGCTGCGGCGGCAGCCGGTCGCCGATGGCAAGGCGGCCGGCGCGGATGTCGTCGGCGATGAGGTCGGCAATGGCCAGGTAGCGCGGCTTGTCGGAGCGGGAGAGATCGGGAATCCAGTCGGCCATCGGTCAAATCCATCGGGCGCGCATCGGCGCCGCTTCCATGCGAATCTGGATTGACTGTATAATGTTGCATGCGGCGTCTGTCACGTCTGGTCCGCACCTTGCTGCGTTGATGGCGGGGCGCGTTCAAAATAGTTGATTGCTGCGGAATTGCGCAAAACCAGGCCTTCCAATTAAGCGTCCGCCGCATTTTTCCACAGAGTGTAAAGATCCGATCCAGCGCAATTGAATACATTATTGAATGTAAATTGATTGTTTTGCTGATTCTTTGATCAATCAATCAATTGGCACATTGATTGCAATCCCCAGGTCGTGAGCCGGCATGCGCCGGTCCCCAGTTCTTACCGAGGAGAGCGACATGGCCACCATCACCGTTCCGGCCCATCAGAAGGGCGACATCCTCGTCGATTATGAGGACAAGAAGTTCGAGGACGTCAAAGCCGCCCCCGGCGAAAAGGCGCTCGTCACCTTCCACACCGTCGCCTTTGAGGGTTCGATCGGCCTCGTCAATCTGCTCCAGGCCTCGCGCCTCATTCAGAAGGGCTTCGAAACCTCCGTGTTGCTTTATGGCCCCGGCGTCACGCTCGGCGTGCAGCGCGGCTTCCCCAAGCTCGGCGACGAGGCGTTCCCCGGCCATCTCAACTTCAATGGCCGAATCGAGAAGATCATCAATGATGGCGGCAAGGTCTATGCCTGCCGGTTCGCCCTGCAGGCGCTTTACGGCCATGGCGAGGGCGCGCTGATCCCCGGCGTCATCCCGATCAGCCCGCTCGATGTGCTGGACATCATCCTCGTCCACCGCCGCGACAACGCCTTCATGCTCCACACCTGGACGCTCTGACCGGCGCATACGCCCGAGGGAGACCGCGCATGGTCGAGAAGGAAAAACGCTTGGTCCGCGCCGCCGCGGTGCAGATCGCGCCGGATCTCGACAGCCTGGAGGGCACGCTTACCCGCGTGCTCGCCGCGCTGGAGGAGGCGGCGGGCAAAGGCGCGCGGCTGGTGGTCTTCCCCGAGACCTTCCTGCCCTGGTACCCCTATTTCTCCTTCGTGCTCCCCCCGGTGCTGACCGGGGCGGAGCATCTGCGGCTCTATGAGGAGGCGGTGGTCGTGCCGGGCCCCGTGACCGAGGCGGTGGCGGCCTCCGTCCGCCGCCTCGGTGTCGTGGTCGTGCTCGGGGTGAACGAGCGCGATCATGGTTCTCTCTACAACACGCAGCTGATCTTCGACGCCGATGGCGGCCTCAAGCTGAAGCGCCGCAAGATTACCCCGACCTTCCATGAGCGGATGATCTGGGGGCAGGGCGACGGGGCGGGCCTCACCGTGGCCGACACGGCGGTGGGTCGCGTCGGCGCGCTGGCCTGCTGGGAGCATTACAACCCGCTCGCCCGCTACGCGCTGATGGCGCAGCACGAGGAAATCCACGTCGCGCAATTCCCCGGCTCGCTGGTCGGCCCTATCTTCGCCGAGCAGATCGAGGTGACGATCCGCCACCACGCGCTGGAATCGGGCTGCTTCGTGGTCAATGCCACGGGCTGGCTGACCGAGGAGCAGATCGCCCGAATCTCGCCGGATGAGCGGCTGCGCAAGGCGCTCACCGGCGGCTGCATGACGGCGATCGTCTCGCCCGAGGGCAGCCATGTCGTGCCCCCGCTCACCTCCGGCGAAGGCATCCTCATCGCCGATCTCGACCTGGCGCTCATCACCAAGCGCAAGCGGATGATGGATTCGGTCGGCCATTACGCCCGGCCCGAACTGCTCAGCCTCAATCTCGACGACCGGCCCGCCGTGCCGCTGCACCGGCAGGCCGCGCCCTTCCTCGCCAGCACCGGGAGTGCGTTCGATGAAGCCGATGGATCCCGCGACCGATCTCCAGCCGATGCCGACCGAGCACCTGATCAACGAGTTGCAGTCCTACGGGGTGCGGCTGGTTGACCCGCGCACCGGCGCCGAGTCGCGCCGGGGTGGGGCGGGGCCGTCCGACCACAAGGCGATGACCATTGACGGCATGACCGTGATGGTCCCCGTCCACACCGCGCCGGCCTTCGAAAGCCCCTATCTGGTCGAGCGGCCCGACGCCTATGGACGCGCGCGCATCAGCCGTGACGGGCTGGTGCTCGGCGAGGTGTCGTTCCCGCTGCAGCCGAAATTCTACGGCCTGTCGACCGCGGACGGCATTCCGTATTCGAAAATCGCGGTGCTGCACGGGCGCGACGTGCTGGCAACGACAGTGCTGCAAAGCTGCATCCGCTATCAGAGCCGCACCAAGACTTGCCAGTTCTGCGCCATCGGCCAGTCGCTGGCGGCCGGACGAACCATCGAGCGCAAGACACCGGCCCAACTCGCCGAGGTGGCGAAGGCGGCCGTGGAGCTTGATGGTGTGAAGCATATGGTGATGACCACCGGCACACCGCCCGGCAAGGACCGTGGGGCGGCGATCCTCACCGAGAGCGTTGCGGCGGTGAAGGCGGCGGTGGACCTGCCGATCCAGGTGCAGTGCGAACCGCCGGACGACGATGCCTGGTTCGGCCGCATGTTCGCGGCGGGCGCGGACGCGCTCGGCATGCATCTGGAAGCGGTCAGCGAGCCGGTGCGGCAGAAGATCATGCCCGGCAAGGCGCAGGTGTCGGTGGAGCGCTACTTCGAAGCGTTCGCCGCCGCTGTGCCGGTGTTCGGGCGCGGTCAGGTCTCCACCTATATTCTCGCCGGTCTCGGCGACACGCGCGAGGAGATCCTCGCCATCTGCGATCGGCTGACCAGGATCGGCGTCTATCCCTTCGTCGTGCCCTTCGTACCGATTTCCGGGACGCCGCTGGAAAGCCACCCGACGCCCGCGCCGGCTTTCATGAATTCCATTCTCGGTCCGCTCGCCGGAATGTTGCTGGCCACCGGCCTCAAATCCATCGACGCCAAGGCCGGTTGCGCCAAATGCGGCGCGTGCTCGGCGCTGTCCACCTA
>JAEZMI010000317.1 GCA_023414975.1 Pseudomonadota bacterium
GCCTGCGCCAGCGTGCCGACGGTGAGGCCGAGCTGGCCGTCCCAGGCGTCCAGCGGGCCGGTGCCCTTGAGCGTCGCGGCGATGTCCGGCAGCCCGTCGAAGCCGGCCGCCCGCGCCATCAGCCCGCCCGCCGGCTCGCGCGCGGCGATGTCCAGATCGAGCGTGCCGCTCTCCGGCGCGTAGCCGGCGCGGCCGGTGACGCTGCCTTCGGCGTCGAGCCTGTGGAGCGCGAAGTCGAGCGACAGCCCGCGCGCCAGCGAGGCGATGTCGGCCGAGCCGGTGAGCGAAAGGCGCGCCGCGTGATCCAGCACCGGTTCGGCGAGCACGATGTCGGGGAAGTTCAGCTCACCGATGCGGATCGGCACGGCGAGCGAGGGGGCTTCGCCCGGCGGGGCCGGCTCGCGCGGCGGCAGGGGCCGGCGCAACACTTCCACGCGCGTGGCGGCGAGGCGGGTGATGTCCACCGTGCGGTCGAGCAAGGCGAGGGGGCGCCAGGCCAGGTGAAGGCCGTCCAGCTCCGCCACGGGGCCGTCGCGATCCGCCACGCGCACCGTGCCGACGCGCATGTCGACGGGCACGAAGCCGGTGATGTCCGCGATCTCCACGGTGAGGTCCGGCGAGGAGGCGAGCGACGAGACGGTGCGCGCCAGCATCGCCTTGCCCGGCGGGGTCTGCAGCGCGCCGAACAGCAGCGCGACCAGCACCACGAGGCCGAGGACCAGGAGAAGAAGGCTTTTCACGAGGCGCATCATCAAAAGGCCTGCCCCAGGCTGACATAGAGGCCGAAGTCCCCGTCATCCGGCCCCGGATTGAGCGGGAAGGCGAGGTCGAGGCGCAGCGGGCCGATGGCGGTGTAGTAGCGAAGCCCGATGCCGGCCGAATATTTCAGCCCGTCGAAATCCGGCCATTCGCTCAGATAGGCCGAGCCCATGTCAAAGAAAGGCACGATGCCGATCGTGTCGGTGACGCGGATGCGCCCTTCCAGCGACGCCTCGAAGAAGGAGCGGCCGCCGATGATGATGCCGTCCTCGTTGCGCGGGCTGGCCGACTGGTAGTCATAGCCGCGCAGCGAGCCGCCGCCGCCGACATAGAAGCGCCGCTGCGGGGGAATGTCGTAGAGGTCCGCGCCGAACACGCTGCCGGCGGCGACCCGCCCGGCGAGGATGAAGCGCTTGTCCTCGTCGAAGGCATGATAGGCCGATAGCGCGCCCTTGACCATGACCGGCCCGGCACCCGCGTCGCCGAGATAGGCGAACGGCTCCAGCGTGCCGGAGAAGCGTATGCCCCGCGAGGGGTCGAGCGCGTTGTCGCTGTCGTCATAGGTGAGTTCGAAGGGCACGCCGACGATGCCGTAATCGCCGAGGCCGGTCGTGTCCTCGACCTGCGACTGTTCGAGATCGATGCCGATCTGCAGCGAGAGGTCGTCGCTGTAACGGTGGCGCACGCCGGCGACCAGCGTCACCGCCTCGCGGACATAGGCGTTCGTCACCTCGCGCAGCACGGCGGCCTGCGCGACGAGGTCGTCCTGCGCGGTGTAGATGCCGGGCTTGGTGAAGGAGGCGGCGACCTTGTAGCCGAACGGGTCGGCGTCGGGCACCGCCTCGGACTTCTCGCCGAACCAGGAGGCCTGCGCGTCGAGCCGCAGCGTCTCGCCGCCGCCGAAGAGATTTCGGTGGCCCCAGAACGCGTTGACCGCCGCGCCCTCGGTCGAGGAATAGGTGCCGCTGAAGCCGACATAGCGCGGCTTGCGCGGTTCCACGAGCAGCGTGATGGGCAGGCTGCCGTCCGGGTCGAGCTTGTCGGCTTCCTCGATGCGCACGCTGGCGATGGCTTCGTATTCCAGCAGCCGGCGCCGCAGGCGGCTGAGCACCTCCGGCGAATAGAGCGTGCCGGGCGCGATCTGGATCCGCTCCTCGATGAAGCCCGGTGTGAGAAAATCCGCGCCGGACACGGTGAAGCGCCCGAAGGTCGCGACCGGGCCGGGGTCGACCGAGATGGCGACGTCGAGCTTCGAGGTGGCGTGGTCGGCCACCACATCCTTGCTGGCGACCCGCGCGAAGGGGTGGCCGCGGTCGCGATAATGATCGACCAGCGCCGTCTCGGCCCGCACGATGTTGCTGGCCAGCGCCGGCTCGCCCGGCTCCAGCCGCAGGCGGCGCAGGGTGGGCGCATCCGCGAGGGGACGGCGCGTGCGGGCATCGAGCAGCTTCACCGTTCCGAAGGTGAAGAGGGGGCCGGGCTCGACCTCGACGCTCACCGGGACGGGCCCGTTCTTGCGGGCGGCCTCGACGGTCTCGAAGATGTTCGCGGCCTCGGGGGCGACGCCCGCGATGCGGATGCGGATCAGCCCGGCGTAATGGCCCTGGCTGTAGAGGGCCGTGGTGATGTTGTTGCGGTCCGACAGCGCGCGGCGCACGAGGCCGGCGGCCCCGGACGGGGGGCGGTGCGACAGGCTTTCCAGCGAGGAGGCTTCCTCCACCGCCTCGCGCAGCGACCGGTCGGCGTCCTTGACGGTGATCTCGACCTTGTAGGGCGTGGCGTCCGGCGCCGGCGGCCCGTCATCGGCCATGCGGTTCGGATTGAACAGGTTGAGGAAGGAGTTGAAGAGGCCCTGCCGCGGCGCGTCGGTGGCGGGGGGCTCGGCGGGCTCGTCGGGCGCCGGCGGCGGCGCGGGCGGCGTCTGCGCGGCGGCCGGACCGACCACGATGAGCGCAAGAGAAAGCGCGATCAGAAGCCCGCGCAGGGCGCGGTCCGGTCGGTACAGCTCTCTCGTTACGCAACACGCCAATTTTCCACACCCGAGTAGCGGTCCGGGGACCGGTGAGCCGGGCATGCGCTGATGCTGCCCGATCCACTTTGCCGCGACCATAAGACCACGGCTATGAATTTTGGCTTGCCGTATGGAAAGCACCTGTCCTGATTGCCTCGCTCATCCCGCCCCGTCAACCACACCTTACCCGCCGGCTCATGTCGAGCGGCGGGCGGCGGCGACAAAAGCTGCACCTAACGGGGGCGGATCGGACGAGGCAGGGAGGGAGCATGCGAAAGGCGCGGGCCCCGGAGGGCACCGCGCCTGACGTTACCGGCGAGCCTGACGGCTGGCGTCAGTTGCCGGAGCCGCGCTGATCGAGCTCGATCTGCTTGGCGATGTAGGGCTCGACGCCCGGATTGCGCTGATAGGGGGTCAGCCCGTCGCCGTAGCGGGAGTCGACATAGGAGCCGGCCACGGCGCGATCGGGATCGACGAACGCCGAGTTGCGGCCCTCGATCACCACGGTGCGGCTGTCATAGCCCGGCGCCACATAGCCCGCGCGCGGCGCGGTCTGATAGGTGTTGCCCATGGTGGTCTGCTGCCAGCTGGTGTTGCTGTAGCTCTGCTGGTTCGCATAAGCGGTGCCCGCGAAGCCGAGGCTGGCGACGGCGGCGGTGGCGATGATGAACTTCTTCATGTCACGTCTCCGTTCTCTGAGATGTCGCCCGCCGCGACCGATGCCGTCAGCGGACGTTCGAGGGGAAAAGTCATTGCGGCGCGACTGGTTCCCTGGTCGCGGCGACGTGAACGGATTGCGAGAATGCAATAAACTAGCCGTGAGAAGGGGTTGAACCTTCGCTGCACTGCGCCAAAAGCGCCTGCCGGCCCGGGCAATGGGCGGGATCAGCGGGGGAGGGCGGCCGTGAGTTCGAGCGCCAGCGCCTCGACTTCCAGCGCGCCTTTCGAGCCGGGCTCGGTCTCCATCACGGTGAGCCCGTCACCCATGCTGGCGGCGAAGGCGACGCGGTTGCCGAGCCGGGTCTGCGCGGCGGGGTGGCCGAGGGCGCGGATGGCGTCGGAGATTTCCTGCGTCAACCCGACGCGGGCCAGGGCGCGGTTGATGACGAGAAGGCTCGCCGTGCCTTCCTTCGCGATCATTTCCAGCGTCGGCTGGGTCGCCCAGAGATCGATGGGGGTCGGCTGTACCGGCACCGCGACGAGGCTCGCCGCCTCGATGGCCGGGCGGGATTCGACATCCGACTTCGGCGGGGTGTCGATCACCACCATGTCGTAGTCGCGGGCGAGGCCGCGGGCCTCGCGGCGCGCGCCCCAGCCGCTGGCGGTGCGGAAGGAAAGGCCGGTCGCCGCCTCGCCGAGCGTTTGCTCGCGGGCCTCGAACCATTCGCCGAGGCTGCCCTGCGGGTCGCAGTCGATGAGCGCCACCCGGTTGCCGGCCCGCGCGAGGGCGACCGCCAGATGCGCGGCGAGGGTCGTCTTGCCCGAGCCGCCCTTCTGCTGGGCGATGGTGATGATGTGGCCGCTCATGCGCGTATGTCTCCCCGCCGCCGCCAAGCTTGCACCGCAACCGGCGGGGAGCAACCTCTAATCAGCCCGCGTCGTGCGGGCCGATCACGCGCCCGGATCAGACGCCCGGACGGGCGCCACCGAGCACCACGACACGCGTGCCCACCGCGACGCGGCTATAGAGGTCGATCGCGTCCTGGTTGATCATGCGGATGCAGCCGGAGGACACGTTGGTGCCGATGGTCTCCGGTTCCAGCGTGCCATGGATGCGGTAGAGCGTGTCCTTGCCGTTCTGCCACAAATACATGGCGCGGGCCCCGAGCGGGTTGGACAGGCCGCCGGGGACGCCGACGCCGCTCTGGAGCTGGGTGAGCTGCGGCTTGATGTCCGGCCGGCGCTCGATCATCTCCTTGGGCGGGTACCAGTCCGGCCATTCCTGCTTGGAATTGATGGTGGCCGTGCCCGACCAGCCGAACCCTTCCTTGCCGACGCCAACGCCGTAGCGCATGGCCCGGCCGCCCGGCAGGACGTAATAAAGGAAGTGCTCGCGCGGATCGACGATGATGGTGCCCGGCGGCTCGGTGGTGGTGTAGGGCACCTCGCGGCGCAGATAGGCCGGGTTGATCTTGGAGGTGTCGAACGCCTGCACGGGGAACTTGTCGGCGACCGGCCCGTAATCACCGGCCGGGCCGACGCTGGTGAAGGAGGTCACGGACGACATCGGCGCCAGCGGCGCGCCCGCCGTGGTGGTGCGCTTGCACCCACCAAGGGCCAGGGCAACGCCGGCGAGCGAGATGCCCAGCACGGCACGGCGATCAAGACGACGCATCTTCGGCAAGCCTCCACCAGTCACTGCGCGCACATTACCGCAATTATGGTGAACAAGTGGTTTCCGGCTTTCCGGGTTTCACCGCCGGAACGGCTTATTCCGGCCGGGGCACCGCCGTCACCGCGTCGACCCAGGCGTAGTCGAAATAGCCGCAGCGGGCGAGCGCCTGGAGCTTCTCGGTGCGCAGCAGGCCGCCCTCGACGAAGCTTGCGTCGATATGCACGCCCACCACCTCGCCGAAGGTGACGTGCCGGCCGCTCGGCGCGCCCGTCAGGTCCTTCAGCTCGTAGCTTTCCGTCACCACGCATTCGAGCGCGCAGGGCGCGGCGGCGACGCGCGGCGGCTTGACCAGCCGCGACGGGGCGCGGGCGAGCTCCGCCAGATCGAACTCGGACTCGTCCGCCGCGATGTATTTGGAGGTGAGGTTCACCTGCTGGACCAGCGCCAGCGTGGCGAGGTTGCAGACGAACTCGCCGGTGGCGCGGGCGTTGCGCACCGTGTCCTTCAGCCCGGCGCTGGAGAACATGACGATGGCGGGATTTTCGCTCACCAGATTGAAGAAGGAGTAGGGCGCGAGATTGGCCGTTCCGTCTTCCGCCAGGGTGGAGATCCAGCCGATGGGCCGCGGGGCGACGATGGCCTTCAGCGGATCGTGCGGCAGGCCGTGATTGCGGCGGGAGGGCTCGTAGAACATGCTTCAGAACCTCGTGACGATGTCGGCCAGTGCCGGGCGGGGACGGTCTTCCTGCGGGCGGGCGAGCGTGCCGATATGCACGAAGCCGACGATTCGCTCGCTCTCGGCAAGGCCGAGCGCCGCGCGCAGGCGGGGATCGTAGCTGTACCACTGGGTCAGCCAGGTCGCGGCATAGCCGAGCGCATGGGCCGCGAGCACCAGAAGCGTGCAGGCCGCGCCGGCCGAGAGCGTCTGCTCCCATTCGGGGATCTTGGCGTGGGGGGCCGCCTTCGAGACCACGGCGATGACCAGCGGAGCCTGCGACAGCCGGTTGCGCTCCTGCTCGACATGGTCGGGCTGGGCGCCGGGATGATCGGCAAGAAACACGCGCGCGATCGCCTCGCCCGCGCGGGCCCGGCCCTCGCCCTCGAAGACGATGAAGCGCCAGGGCGCGAGCTTGCCATGGTCCGGCACGCGCGAGGCGATGGTGAGCATCTCCTCGATCTCGGCCGGGGAAGGGCCGGGCGAGGTGAGGTCGAAGACCTTCGGGCTCTTGCGGGTCTTCAGCAGCGTCGGCGCGTCAGTTGTGGGCGCGTCAGTCATGGGGTCCATCCTCTGCGAGCGACCGGCGGTAGCACGGCGGCGGATTTCGACCAAGCGGACCGAGGTGGCCAAGGTCGAGCGTCCAGCGGAGCCAAGGTCGCGCATCCCGCGGAGCTTTGACTTGAATTCGCCCCTCTTTGCGGGCACCAAGCCGGCATGGTCGACGCGCTCCGCCCCACCTCCTGCCGTGCCCCGCTCTCGTCTCGCGCCCCGCTGCGGCACGCGCCGCGCCGCCCGGCGCTGGCGGTGCTGGCCCTGCTGATCGCGCCCGGCGCCGCACTGGCGCAGTCGATGAGCGGCGGCACGCTGCCGCCCTCCGGCACGCTGGCGCAGGCGCTGCCCTTCGCCGGCAATCTCGCGCCCGGTTCCGCCGCGCCGGCGGGCAAGCCCGCGCTCAAGCCCGGCCAGCCGGCGACCACCGCCCCCGCGCCCTCCGGCACGAAAGCGGCGGGCGACCCCCACACCATCCTGCCTCAGCCCCCGCCCGGAAAGGCCGCGATCGGCATGAGCGCGCGCTATGGCGAGAAGGAGGGGCTGGTGCCGCGCGGCCTCGTCTGGCGCGTCTTCGCCGACCGGCCGGAACCCTCCGGCGCCTACCCGCTGGTGGCGGAGGCGGCCGAGCCCGCGCCCGTGTTCTTCCTCTCGCCCGGCGGCTATGTCGTGCACGTGTCCTACGGACTCGCCAGCGTCGCCCGGCGCATCGTCGTCGGCGACGAATCCCGCCGCGAGCAGATCACCGTTTCGGCCGGCGGCATCCGCCTGCACGCCGATGTCGGCGACAAGCAGATCCCGCCGCAGAAGGTGACCTTCGACATTTTCGAGGGCAGCTTCCTGCAGGGGCGAGCGTCGAGCCGCCCCTATTTCCGCGGCGCCAATGCCGGGGACCTCGTCGTGCTGCCGGCCGGCGACTATTACGTCGTGTCGACCTATGGCGAGGGCAACGCGGTCATCCAGGCGGACATCGCGGTTGCCGCCGGCAAGGTGGCGGACGCCACGCTGCACCACCGCGCGGCGGAGGTCGTGCTGCATCTGGTGAGCGCGCCGGGCACCCCGCCTTTGGCCGACGCGCAATGGTCGGTGCTGAGCCCCGGCGGCGACAGCATCAAGGAATCGATCAACGCCAACCCGGTCTTCGTGCTGGCGGAAGGCGAGTACACCGCCGTCGCCCGCTATGAGGGCAAGACCTACACCAAGGATTTCAAGGTGGAGGCCGGCCAGGACGGGCCGGTGGAGGTTGTGGTGGGCGAGCAGGCGGCGCCGCCCAGCCTGAACACCGACGAGGGCAGCGGCGACTGACGCCGCCGCCATCCTCGCGCGGCTGGTCCTGTCCACAGGGCCGTTATGGTCAACCGTTTCTTAAGCGTGCGGGTCGCATGATCTCCCCTCGGATGGCGAGAACGGGGGCGATCATGATCGTTCGGCAGTTTCTGATGTGGGCCCGCACGGCGCCCGACGCGGCGCGGGCGAAGGCGGCCGGCGCGCTGGCGCGGGCTTATCTGCGCTCGGATCTCGGTGCGGCCGACCGCTCGCAGATCGAGGCGGCGCTGCCGGAACTCGCCGACGATCCCTGCCTGGAGGTGCGCCTCGCTCTCGCGGCCGCGCTCGCGGACCATCCGCTGGTGCCGGCCGATCTGGTGCTCGGCATCGCCGCGCAGGGCGGCGCGCCGGCGGCGGTGATGCTGTCCCGCTCGCCCGTGCCGAGCCTGCGCGAACTCATTCATTTCTGCGAGACCGGCGACGAGATGGTCCGCATCGCCATCGCCGCCCGCCGCGACCTGCCGGTGGAAGTCGCCACGGTTCTCGCGCGCATCGCCGGGCCGCAGACCTGCCTCGCCCTGGCGGGGAACCGCTCCGCGACGCTGGGCGAGGCGGCGCTGCTGAGCCTTGCCACCCGCTACGGCCAGATGCCCGCGCTGCGCGAGGCGCTGCTGGCCCGCCCCGATCTGCCCCCGGCCATCCATCACGCGATGATCCGCGACGTGGCGGAGACGCTCTCCGCCTTCGTCGCGCAGCGGCGATGGATGAGCGCCGAGGAGGCGTCGCGTGTCAGCCGCGAGGCCTGCGCGGCCGAAGGCGTGCCCGACGACGCGGTGGAAGCGGCGCCGCGCCCGACGCCCGACGCCGCCATGCGCCTGCGCATTGCCGTCGAGGCGATGCAGGAGAAGGGCAAGCTGACGCCCGTGCTGGCGCTGCGGGCCCTGCTCTTCGGCGAGGTGCGTCTGTTCCAGGAAATGGCGTCGGTGCTCGCCTCCATCCCTTCCGAGGAGGTCGGCGCCATGGTGGCCGATCGTTCCGGCCGCTCCTTCCGCGCCGTCTATGACCGGATGGGCCTGCCGCGCGGCGCCTATATCGCGTTCCGCACCGCGCTCGAAGTGGTGCAGGCGGCTTCGGGCGAGGAGCTGGACGCCCCCTCGCTGAAGCGGCGCATCCTCGACGAGGTGATCGGCCGCTACGAGGTGGCGCCGGGCGCGGACCGTCTGCTCACCATGCTGCGCGGCTGGCGCGAGGATGCGGGCGGGCGCGGCATCGCGGCCTGAAC
>JAEZMI010000369.1 GCA_023414975.1 Pseudomonadota bacterium
AGGTTGGGCAGGCCGCCCCCCGGTCCGCCCAGTCCCTTGCCGCCGCCGGGCATCTTCTCGGCGAGCTGCTTGAGCTGTTCGGGGCTCGGCATGCCCCCGCCCATGCCGCCGCCGCCAAGGCCGAACATGGAGGCGAGGCCCGCCATCGGCCCGCCGCGCTTGCCGGCGGCGTTGGCGCCCATCGCCTTCATCATGTCCGCCATCTGGCGGTGCATCTTCATGAGGCGGTTGACGTCCTCGACCTTGGTGCCGGAGCCGGCGGCGATGCGCTTGCGGCGGGAGGCGTCGAGCAGCTTGGGATTGCGCCGCTCCTTCTTGGTCATCGAGTCGATGATCGCCTTCTGCCGCTTGAGAATGCCGTCATTCATGCCGGAGGCAGCGAGCTGGTTCTTCATCTTGCCGACGCCGGGCAGCATGCCCATCAGACCGCCAAGACCGCCGAGCTTCTCCATCTGGTCGAGCTGCATGCGCAGATCGTCGAGGTCGAACTGCCCCTTGCGCATGCGCTCGGCGGCGGCCATCGCCTTTTCGGCATCGATGTTCTCGACCGCCTTTTCGACAAGTGAGACGACATCGCCCATGCCGAGAATGCGTCCGGCGACGCGGCGGGGATCGAAATCCTCCAGCGCGTCCATCTTTTCGCCAGTGCCGAGCAGCTTGATCGGCTTGCCGGTGACGGCGCGCATGGAAAGGGCGGCACCGCCGCGGCCGTCGCCGTCGGCGCGGGTCAGCACAATGCCCGTGAGGCCGACGCGCTCGTCGAACGCCTTGGCGGTATTCACCGCGTCCTGGCCGGTGAGGCTGTCCGCGACGAGGATGACCTCATGCGGGTTGGTCGCCGCCTTGACCTCGGCGACCTCCGCCATCAGCGCCTCATCGAGCGTGACGCGGCCGGCGGTGTCGAGCATCACCACGTCATAGCCGCCGAGCCGGGCGGCCTCCATGGCGCGGCGGGCGATCTGCACGGCCGATTGGCCGGCGACGATCGGCAGGGTGGCGACATTCACCTGCGTGCCGAGCGTGGCCAACTGCTCCATCGCCGCCGGACGGCGCGTGTCGAGCGAGGCCATCAGCACCTTGCGGTTCGACCGCTCGGTGAGGCGCTTGGCGATCTTCGCCGTGGAGGTCGTCTTGCCCGAGCCCTGAAGACCGACCATCAGCACGGGCACCGGCGGGGCGGCTTCGAGGTCGATGGGCCTGGCATCGGAGCCGAGCATGGCGATGAGTTCGTCATGGACGATCTTCACCACCATCTGGCCGGGGGTGACCGACTTGATCACTTCGGCGCCGACGGCACGCGTACGCACCCGGTCGGTGAAGGAGCGGACGGTGTCGAGCGCGACATCCGCCTCGATCAGGGCCCGGCGCACCTCGCGCATGGCCTCGTTCACGTCGGCCTCGGTGAGGGCGCCGCGTCGCTTCAGCCGGTCGAGTATGCCGCCAAGGCGGTCGCTCAATGAATCGAACATGCGTTCGCTCAGCTCCGTTCTCGCATCGGTGTACACAAAGCCAATCGGCGCCCGAGGGCGCATCGCGCTGTCGGGCGTTAACCTCCGGACTCGTGGTCCGGGCGGCGGGTCGGCTCGCGGAATGTGCGAGGATCGCGGCACGGATAAGCGCCGCCCGCCGCAAAGTCAAGTTTCACGGCCTTTACACCGGCCTCCCGGCGCGCGCTGGTGCGGGGCGGCTCAGGGGGCGACGAGAAGATGCGCGCCCCATTCGCTGGTCGGGATGGCCGCGCCGAGCGTGTAGGTGAAGCTCTTGACGTCGAGCCCGTCATGCTCGGTCTCGCAGTCATAGGCTATATGATACCAGACACTGCCGCTGCGCACGGCCGCGCCCGGCGCCTTGATGCGCCACCCCTTCACCTGCGGGTCGCGATAGGCATAGGCGACCACTTCATCGGGATGCAGCCCCCTGCCCGCGCGCTGCACCTCGGCCATCGCCTTGGTGTTGCACACCTGCTCGATGCGCTCGGAAGGCTCCAGCAGCATCATCTCGTCACGGGTGGAGCGCGCCTCTGCCGGTGCAGCGGCCGCGGTGAGAGCCGCGCAGCACAGCATCGTCCCTCGCATGATGAACGCTCCACCTGCCCGCACTGATGCCATGAGAGACCGATTCCCTTCGCGCCCGATCCGCCGCTTAAATCCTCGACTTGTGACCATCCTGTGGCCCGCATCCGCAATGTGCCGCATGGGCTGCGAGTTGCCGCTGCGCCCGCGCCGGATTAGAACCGCCTCATGGCGCTGATGGACCTTGCCAATCCCACCCGTTTCCTCGTCCTCTCCGGGCGGGTGCTGCCATGGCTGACGGGTGCGGCGCTCATCACCCTCGCGCTCGGCTTCTTCCTCGCCTTCCGCGCGCCGGCCGACTACCAGCAGGGCGAGACGGTGAAGATCATGTACATCCATGTGCCCTTCGCCTGGCTCGCCATGTTCGGCTATTCGCTGCTGGCGCTCTCGGCGCTCGGCATTCTGGTCTGGCGTCATCCTCTGGCCGATGTCGCGCACAAGGCGATGGCGCCCATCGGGGCGGTGTTCGCCTTCCTCTGCCTCGTCACCGGCTCGCTCTGGGGCCGGCCCATGTGGGGCACCTATTGGGTGTGGGATGCGCGGCTCACCTCGATGCTGGTGCTGCTTCTGCTCTATCTCGGCTTGCTGGCGCTGCGCTCGGCGATCGAGGATCCCAACCAGGCGGGCCGTGCCGCCGCGGTGCTCTCGCTGGTCGGCGTCGTCAATGTGCCCATCGTGAAGTTCTCGGTGGACTGGTGGAACACGCTGCACCAGCCCGCCTCGGTGTTTCGCATGGACGGCCCGACCATCCATCCGAGCCTGCTCTGGCCGCTGCTCATCTGCGCCGGCGGCTTCACCCTGCTCATGCTGGCGCTGCATATGGCGGCGATGCGCACCGAGATCCTGCGCCGGCGCCTGCGCGCGCTCGAAGCCCGCGCCGCTGCCGAGGCCGCTTATGCCTGAGGTCGCGTGATGTTGGGCGAACACGGCTTCTTCATTGTCGCCGCCTATGCGGTGAGTGCGCTGGCGCTCGGCGGCCTCGCCCTGTCCACCCTGCTGCAGGGCCGCGCCGTGCGCCGGCAGCTCGATGAAATGGACGCACGCGGCGTCCGCCGCCGCTCGGCGGAGCGCGCGCCGTGAACGCGCCCGTTACGGACACGCCCGCCCCCGCCCCGCGCCGCCGTCTGCTGGTGCTGCTGCCGTTGGTGCTGTTTCTGGCGCTGGCCGGGCTGTTCTATGGCCGGCTGTTCTCCGGCGATCCCTCGCGTGTGCCGTCGGCACTGATCGGCCGGCTGGCGCCCGCGCTTGACCTTCCCCCGCTGGAGGGGCTGTCGCGTGACGGCGCGCCGGTGCCCGGCCTCTCCTCGGCGGGTCTCAAGGGCGACGTGACGGTGCTCAACGTCTTCGCGTCCTGGTGCGTGCCTTGCCGCGACGAGCACCCCTTCCTCGTCGAACTGTCACAGATGAAGGGCTTCCGGCTCGTCGGCCTCAACTACAAGGACGACGCGGAGAACGCCCGGCGGTTCCTCGGCCGCTTCGGCAACCCCTATGCGGCGGTGGGCGTCGATTCGAACGGGCGCACGGCGATCGACTGGGGCGTCTATGGCGTGCCCGAGACCTTCGTCGTCAGCCGCGACGGGCGGATCGTCTATAAATATATCGGCCCCATCGACGCCGAAGGCCTGAAGACCCGTCTTATCCCGGAAATCGAGAAGGCAATGGCCGCCAACACGCCGGCGCCGGCGCCCGCGCCCGGCGGTTCCTGAAGTCCGTCACCCCGGCCGACGCGAAGCGTAGAGC
>JAEZMI010000394.1 GCA_023414975.1 Pseudomonadota bacterium
TTGCCGCTGTTATGCTGTCGATACTTGGCAAGGCGACGACCACGCTGGCCGGTATAGCGATGATGTTTTTATCGATCTCCAACCTTTTATCGCGACGCGGTTCGGTGCTTTCGCCGAACTGATGCGAATGACCTTCGACGAAGCGCTGCCCTATTTTGCGGACGGCTTCATCGATCTTCTCCACATTGACGGCCTACACACCTATGAAGCGGTGAAAGCCGATTTTGTAGGCTGGCTGCCGAAAATGTCGGAACGAGGCGTCATTCTGTTCCACGACATCAATGTCCGGGATCGGGACTTTGGCGTGTGGCAGCTTTGGGAGGAACTGCGCTCCAACTATCCCTCATTCGAGTTCCTGCACGGGCACGGCCTTGGGATCATCGCCGTGGGCCCTAACTGCCCGGAGGTGATCGAGCATCTTTCCAAACTAGACCCGGCCGAGGCGACAGCGGTACAGGAGTTTTATGCTCAACTCGGTAGCCGATGGATTGCGGCGGATCTCGTTGAACGGCAGCGGCGAACTGAAGCTACGAATCGACCGGCTCCTACGGCGGAGCCTGTTGTGCAGGGACTGCAGGGCCATGCGTCGTGGCTGGTACCTTTGTTCAGCCAAAGTTACCGGGATAGTCTGCCTCGAGCGCGCCAAGCCAGCTTTATTGCTGTCGAGCTGCCTCCAGCTGTGGTCGAGGGGCTATCGCCGGAAGAAGCCAAGCAAGTCACGAAAGAGTTCGACCCGGTTTACTATATCGAGTCGTACCCCGATGTCGCTGCGGCAGGGATGGATCCTTTCGAGCACTTCATGACGTATGGTTGGCGCGAAGCACGCAATCCAAGAGCCGATTTTGTTACCTCGTATTATCTGGAACGTTGGCCCGATATTCGAGATGCCGGTATCAATCCATTTATCCATTGGATATTGCATGGAAAGGCCGAGAAGCGACGGGCCATACCTCCCAGCCTGGTGAGAAAGTACTACCCGAGGATCAGCGCGATTGTCCCCAATTACAATCACGCTCGCTTCTTGACGCAACGGATTGAGTCTATTCTAGCGCAGACTTATAATAATATTGAAATCATTATACTTGATGACAAATCGACCGATGGAAGCCAAGACCTTATCCAGTCATACTGCGCCGCATATCCTGACCGCATCCGCTGTATTTTGAACGAAGAAAATTCAGGTGGTGTTTTCAATCAATGGCAGACCGGCGTTGAAAGCAGTAGCGGCGATCTGATCTGGATTTGCGAAAGCGACGATTTTTGCGAACCTGATTTCGTGGAGAAGTTGTACGGCGAATTTGCCGATATGAGCGTCATGATTGCCTTTGGTCGCATAACATATGTCGATGGGGCCGGTAACTATAAGGATGGCATGGACGCCTACCGGGAGGGTGCCGAGCCTGGGATCTGGGGACGTCGCCTCGCGCGGCCGGCGGCTGCATGGTTTGCAGGAGGATTCGGCGTCAACAACGTCATTGCGAATGTTGGCGGCTGCCTGTTTCGACGTGTCAACATACGACCGGCCATCTGGAGTGAAGCCAAGACTTATCGTGTTGCCGGCGACTGGTTTCTCTATTTGCAGATAGCGGCCGGCGGGCAGATCGTCTGGCGGCCCGACGCTGTTTCCTATTTCCGTCGGCATGAAAATAATACATCCGGCACCGGGATATATCGGCCCGATTTTTACGAAGAACTCGAGCGGTTTATGCTCAAGCTATGTGCAAGCTGGGCTATACCGGATCGTACATTGCGAAAGTTCCACGAAAATATGGCCGGCCAATACGAAGCACTCGAACTCGATCAAAAATTTGGCCCGATGGATGGCTTGCTGAGTTACAGCAAGTTGTGTCATCAGCAACGCACTAAGAATCACGTTCTGATAGCCTCGTACGGATTTATGCCGGGTGGTGGGGAGCTGTTCCCTATAAATTTGGCTAATGCGTTGATCGATTTGGGCTGGAATGTTTCGTTCGTTTGCTTTGAGCTTGACGTTGTACATCCAGATCTTCGATCTGCCCTTAATCCATCAATTCCAGTCTATAGCAAAGATATTCTGCATAGATACGGTATCGATCGATTCTTACGCGACGCCGGAGTGACCTTGATACACTCCCATAATCTGAGTGCGGAGATCCATTTTCTCGAACAATGGCATTCGGAGAAGCCGGTGCCTTATCTCGTCACTTTACACGGATCCTACGAAGCGTCGGATCTGGAGCGTGATAGATTGGCTCGGCTTGCAACCCGTGTGGACCATTTCATCTACACGGCAGAAAGAAACCGAGACTTCCTCATCGATTTGCAGGTGCCGGTAGCCAAATTTCAGAAATTACCCAACGCAATGCCGCTCGATCCCAGGGAATTTCCTAAAGGGCGCACCGAAATGGGCATAGCGGAGGATGCCGTTGTCTTCACATTCGTCGCTCGCGGCATCCCGTCCAAAGGTTGGGAGCCATGCATCAACGCCTTCAAGGCGGTGCGTGACGCATGTTCTGGTCGACCACTTCATCTTTTGCTTTGTGGCGACGGCGAGGAGCATGATAGGCTTGCCCCACGGTATCTTAATGACCTGGGTATCACTTTTCTCGGATATCAATCGCACATTGCGGGCTTGTACCGCCTAAGTGATGTTGCCGTAGTGCCGACGCGCTTTCCCGGCGAATCCTTTCCGCTGTGCGTTATCCAAGCGCTTCAATGCGGCTGTCCCGTTATAGCCACCGACATCGGCGAAATCCGGTCGATGGTCGCCCCGGATGCGGCAGATGCCGCTGGGATTGTTATCCCTGCGATCGCCGAAGAACAGGAATTTGTAGCGCGCTTGGCCGACGCCATGAGGGCTATGCTTGATGATGGGCAGCGGAAAATCTATTCAGACGCCGCTCACCAATTGGGCAAAATATACGACATCGAGAAGCTAGCTCGAGAGTATGCGTATATTTACCATAAATCTATTGCCACGCAGGGCGCTGAAGTCTCAAATGACTGATACTCAGATCATCCACCGTACAAACGGTAGATGTAAATTCTTTTTGACTAGATCAATTCTGCCGATTCCGGAACGTAAAAGATTTGTGAAGAAAATAGCTGGTAAATATTGGACTTGCTACACCTATGATGTGAGCTACAAGTTCAGGATGAAAATCGAACCCAATGGCCGGCAATAGCCAGCCTTCGAGCCCTACACTTACGAGCCAGACTTGCGCAAGTGCTACAACGTTAACAAGTACAAACCGAGCATACTGCGCCGAAGCCGCGCCGCTACTTGCGGCAAAGACGTAATGTCGATTGAGGAAGAAGGCGACTGTAAGTCCAACAAGATAGGAGAGCGCTACCGCGGCCTCAAAGGAGACGACATAGTTCAGCAGGATGCGAGCGATGACGTTGACCGCCGCCGCTGTTGCGCCCGCAAGAACAAATAGAGGGAACGGCGACCTCACAAAGCGCTCCGTTTGTGCGCGGCGGAGAGGAGCTGACTGTTCAGGAAACCCCAGTTGATCTGCATGGCGATGTCAACCCAGAGTAACCGCTTTACCAGCACACGATAATCATTGCGGTGACCATTGGAGAGATCATCCATTGTTACGATCGCGGACATATTTAACGGATCGCCTGCGCCATAGTGCAGCCAAGGCGAATACTTTCCGCAATACCCCGGTCTTCGGGATAGTAATAGCAGGTGTCGGCAACCTGTAATCCTTCGAGCGCCGTTTGAATGGGTGGTATCATCCGATAAAAGTCGGGGCCGCATACTGGTTGGGCAAAACGCAGGCGGCCGACTCGGGCCTCCAACAGATCCTCATCACTGATCGCCGGGTTGAGGCGCTTGATGTAACCAAATGCCTCGGAGATCAGCGCGCTGTCGGACCAGGCCCATTTTGGCTGTGTGTACGGCATGTAATACGGGACATATACCATAGTGTGCGGTAATGGGCGCAAATTGGAAAACTCGATAATTCCGGGAATTTCAATATCAGGCTCAACGATATTGATCCAGAAGTGCCGACTGACAGATTTTTTGAGCTTGAACAGCAGGCATATCACGCCGATGTTCTTGATCTCGTCGTAGCGGGCCTTGTCGGCGTCGGGCAGATCCGGGACCAGCGTGCTGACTATCGGCGTAGGAACCGTGGAGATAACCGCGTCGGCGGCGAACTCCTTGCCGCCGGCCCGCACTCCAGTTACGCGCCCGCTGGAGGCCAAAACCCGTTCTGCGGGAGTTGCAAGATGCAAGCGGCCGCCCCTCAGAACGATCGCATGTACAAGAGCATCGACCAGCGCTTGTGATCCACCTTCAATATAGCCGAGCTGCTCTTGGAACAGACTGCGACGAGATGTGCCGATACGCCTCACCCGTGTGGCAATCCACGATGCCGAAACGTGATCGGCATATTCGTAGAACTTCAGCTCCTGCAATCGCTTCCACATCTTAGTATAGACGGATTTGCCGGAGCCCCGCTCGATCCATTCGCGCGAGGTTAGATGTTCGATGGACTCAAAGCTGCGCGCCCTGGTCGCAAGGAACATCTGAAGCCCTGTACGAATTTTCTCCACGAAGGTGAGGTGTGGAAAAGTCAGCAGCGAGATCGGATCGCCCCATTTGTGGAGTTTTCCAGCCATATGATAGGCCATCGTCGTGTCGCGCCAGCGCATTTTGTCGCCAATGCCGAGTTCGGCCATCATTTCGAAAGTCGGGGCGTCCGATTTGCATACGAAATGGTAGAAACGTTCAATCGACACGCCACCAAAATCAAAATGGGCAGCCATTCCGCCAGCCTGCGTGTCGGCCTCCACCACATCGACCGAATGACCATTCTTAACGGCCTCCCAGGCGGCCGCGAGGCCCATAATGCCGGCGCCGATCACCACGACCTTTGCCACAGTGGTCTCCTTAAAAGTCGAGGACGATCTGGCTGTACACCGGATCGAGATAGGTTTCGGCCAAGGCCTGCTTCAGCGGCGTCCGTGTGACATTGAATGTGCCGGGCCAATCCGTCACCGCGAATTCCTCAGGAATGACCAGTGCCTCCAACTGGCTCGTCGTGAAGGGGGGCCTGCGCGTGAAGCGCGCATAGAGCCAGAGCAACACCCAGAAGAGGCGATAGGGAATATGCACCAAGCGGGCACGGGGCTTCACCGTGTCGTGGATCATGCCGATCAGCGCGCCATAGCTGATCTTCTCATGGCCTGAGATATCGTGCGTTCCCGTCGCGCGCATCGCCAGGCTTGCGGCGATGACTGAGACAAAGTCCCCGACGTAAAGGGGCTGGCGCAGATAGTTTCCGTCGCCAGGTATGGGAAAAATCGGCGTGCGGTCCATGAAGCGACGCAGCCATCCCAGGTGCTTGCGATCAAACCAGCCGAACATCAATGTCGGCCGCAGGACGACATGGGGGACGGGGCTTGCGTCGAACAGCTTTTCCTGGGCGGTTTTGGACCTGGTGTAGAAATCGTCAGCACGAGAATTGACGACAGATGATGAAATTCCGACAAAATAACCAACGCGATGCTCTTCCAAGGCCGCTAGGATATGGCGCGTCGCGGTGACGTTGTTAGCAATGAATTCATTTTCATCCAGTCCACCGATCTGCGCCTGATTAATGACGACAGCATCGGCGCCCGCGAAAGAATCGGCCCAGTCACCAGGGTAGGATACGTCCGCTTCGATGATCGTGACGTCCGGGTGAACCTTGCGAAACAGCGCCACATTCGATCGGTGCTTGTCGATCCCCACGAGCGTGAGGTTGGGCTGCCCCTTGAGGCGCGCGATCAAGTTCTGGCCAACCAGCCCTGCCGCACCGGTGACGACGATTTTTCGCATCAGAAGTTCATCTTGTTAAAAATACGGGCGGGTATGGCACCGATGATCAGCATAATCCACCGCCACCGGGCCGGAGCGTACTGAACGGGACCACCCGTATCAGCCGCACGGCGTACAATTTTGGCGACCTGCTCCGCCGTCGCCCAAAGGGGTCCACCCTTCTTCATACTGGCCGTCATGGGGGTGTCGGTCGGGCCTGGCTTTACGATGACGGCGCGCGGCCCCTTGTCCGCGAAACGGTGAGAAATGCCTTGGATCAGTGCGGCGAGACCCGCCTTAGCGGCACCATAGATGTAGTTTGATCGCCGCCCCCTGTCGCCAGCGACAGAGCCGAGCACGACCAGCGAACCGCTGCCACGGCGCTCAATATCGTCCGCGATCAACAAGCACCACGCGGCTGCGGAGGTGAAGTTGACGGCCAGAATTTCCTGCGCGGCGTTCGGCTCGTGCTCGGCAAGTTCGTTGTCACCGAGGACGCCATAAGCGATGAGAACATGGTCAAAGGGGCCATGGCCCGTCCACAGTTCCTGCCAGGCAGCTCGCGGATCTGGTGTCAGAAAATCGGCCACGATAGATGTGGCTGAGGCGGCACCTCGCAGACGAAGGTCCGTAGCAATCTGTTCCAGCCGTCCCTTTTGACGGCCTGCCAATACCAGCGTCGCGCCTTCTGATGCGTAAAGCCGCGCGGTGGCTTGAGCGATGCCGGACGTGGCTCCAATAATGAGAACGGAGAGAGGTGAGCCCGCCATGTCTATCCCTGTATGCGCCGCCAGAAGGATGAAGAGAATCCTGGGTCCAAATGGGTCGAAAAGCGTTCCAGTTCTGGATATCCCAACCTGAAAAGTTCAGCCGGCAACCGGCCGTCCTTTGCGGGATAGAGCGCGCCTCCCGCCTCTCGAACGATGCTGTCCAAGCGGGAGAGGAGGCGAAGCGTCGCCTCGCCCCGATTGGGGAAATCGAGGGCAAGCGTCGTGCCGGGACGTGGGAACGACAGCAGCCCGGGAGAAGGGACGTCTCCAAACTCCTTGAGCACTGCAAGAAACGACCCAGCGCCCGCCCGTGAAATGGTCTTCAGCATGTCGGCGGTTGCGTCGGGCGCAACCGCGTGCGGAACCACGCTCTGATATTGGTACATGCCGCGTTGACCGTATAACCGGTTCCAATGCTGGAGGCTATCAAGGGGATAGAAATAGGGATCATAGGATACGGTCCGGGGCCCGACGTTTCGTGATCCCTTCCAATAATACAGGCTGTTGAATGCCGAGATGGAAAGCCGGTTCAGCATGAACTCCGGCATGTCGATAGGGACCGCCGGGCCGCGCTTGTTACTCGGTTCGAGTTCACCCATCGGCGCGTGATCGCCATAGATCATGAGCCCGCGCCCAAGGTTGGCCCCTTCGGCGAGACAGTCGATCCACGCCACCGAATATTCGTGCGATCCTGCGCTCTCTCTAGACAGTTCGAAAAACGTCGCAAGGTCTCCAAAGGAGGCGGTGTTCACGACCATATTCGAACTTGCGATTGGTTTTAGTTGCAACGTGACGCTAGTGATGATCCCTGTCAGCCCCAGCCCACCGATTGTTGCAGCGAACAGCCCGCTTTCATCGTCTGGGGTAAGTTCAAGTTCGACGCCGTCTGAACGAAGAAGTGTGAGACGCCGCACCCATCGGCCCAATGTACCGGCCAGATGATGGTTCTTGCCGTGCACATCATTCGCAACGGCTCCGCCTAGCGTGACAAATTTTGTGCCGGGCGTGACCGGAAGAAAGAAGCCGCGTGGTATCGCGAAATCCAATATCTCCGCGAGCGAGATTCCCGCTTCAGCTTCGAGAAGGCCAGTTGCCGCGTCGAAGCTGACAAAGCGGTCAAGTGCCAGCATGTCGATCAACGCGCCATCCGCGTTCAGAGCAGAGTCGCCATATGATCGCCGCAGACCACACGCGAGCACGCCCCGAGGATTGCTCGCTCCCTCGCTTAGCAGACCGGGTAGTTGATCCAGAAAATTCGGGCTCGCGACGTAGTGCTTCTCACGGCGCACGCGTCCCCATGACGTGACGTCGGTACGGAGGAGAAACGCGCTCACAGCGCTGCCAGGAAGCATGCAGCGGCACAAATCGCCAGGAAGCGGCTCGGCCAATCGCGCAGGGCAAATGAAACAGGGTCGTCATGCATGCGTCCGCGATGGGTCAGCAGCCAGATGCGGCCAATCCAAATAGCGACCAACAAAGCCACTGCCCAAAGAAACTCCGGCCTTGCATAGCCCACTGCTCGGAAGGCCTCATCCACCATGTAGAGCACCAATATCACGAGCGACGCGAGGCCCGAGCCGATCCCGAAGGCTAACGTGAGCGGCCAGTCGTCGGCCTCATAGCCGCGGCCTCTGAGCATACTGTCCTTCGCCGTGCGCGCCTGGATGATCTCCACATGCCGTTTGGCAGTCGCGAGCGAGAAAAAAAAGAACATCGAAAAGGTCAGCAGCCATATGGGCAGCGATTGGTTCAGTAGCGCGACGCCCATGACGAGTCGTAGCGTAAAGAGGACCGCGATGATGAATGTATCGAGCAGAGGGATACGCTTGAGCCCAAACGAATAGGCGAGAGTCAGGATGAGATAAGCCGTGAGAGCCGCAGCGAAACCCGGATCGAGGATCAATGCCGCCATTAGCGCGCATGGAATAACGACAACCGGGAACAGCACCGCCTGAAGCAGCGGTAGCTGCCCGCTCGCTACGGGCCGAAACCGTTTCGTAAGGTGCCGGCGGTCAGAGTCGATGTCTGCGATGTCATTGACGAGATAGCTTGATGACGACACCAACAGCAGCAGCACAAACCCAAGCGCTGTGTAAACGAGCTTGCCAACGTCGTCCCAAGCGTGCCCCAGAATTAAGGGGACGAACATCAGCAGATTCTTAGACCAGTGATGCACGCGCAGGGCACGAGGCCAGACGTGCAGCGGATTGGGACGGTCAGCGCGGCTGCGGAATTCCGCAATGATGGGCTTCCCCAAAGCGCTCGCACGGCGCGCAACGCTCGCGCTCACTCCGACGAGCACGATACCCTCAGCCTTCGCCCAGACAGCCAGATCCGACGCGTGATCGCCCGCATAGACGAAGCCATCCGGGAAGCGCCGAACCAGCATGGCGGCCTTTGCTTCGCCCTTAAGGTTGACGCCGCTCTCCGTGGCAATCACCTCGTCGAATATCCCCAGATGGTCCGCTACCAGACGCGCCACGCGGTGATCTGCGGCGGTACACAGCACCAGAAAGCTGCCGCGCGATTTTTCGTCCGCCAAATAGGAAAGAACCTCGTCGCACGTCCGGAGGTTCGCGGGTTCCAGTACGATGGCCTCGGCGCAGCAATCCTTAAACGCCGCTTTTCCTCTGAAAAGCGCCCCGAGAATCCGGGGCAATAGGCGCGGCTTCTGAAAAACGATTCGAACGAGTTGCTCGTGTAAGGTGTCTGCCTTGATCAGAGTATTATCGAGATCAACCACAACCACCCGGGGGCGGCTGACGGCTTCAGCTGAACTTGCCGGCATCTTCCGCTTCTCCAACGGAAGCTGCCGCGAACCGTCCGACACGAACAAGTTCCGCCACCAAGGCAACTCCCGGCATTTCGTAGTATGCGGCAACTTCAAAAGCCACTTTGAGCCTCATGCAGCATTGCCTTTGATCGACTACCCCTCAATCGGGTAGAACACAACCGCAGGCGGCCACTTCCGTCAACGATCCTCGGCCGTAAATAGCCCGCCATCCGCGCCTGCTGATGCCACCGAAACACGCAATGCTGATTATTATGTATAATTTTTGCAGCAATTTTTCATGTCGCCGAATCGGCGTTATGCACAATCAATTCGGTGGCTCACTCGGGGAAGGGATCCAAATGCAACTTGACGGCGAGATGCGTGCCAGCGCAAACGACCGAGCGCCCGGCTATATTGGCGTCATGCGCCTCGCCTTGGCAGCTGCCGTAGCGTTCTCCCTATATGTTCTAATACTCGGCCTCACTAATCCTATTATGGATATGTACAGTTTTCGTCAAACGCAGACCGCTTTGACGTCATACTGGATTCTTCAGGGCGGGCCGTGGATCGCCTATGAGACACCGGTGCTTGGAGCGCCATGGGCTATTCCATTTGAATTTCCCGTCTATCAGCTTCTTGTCTCCGGCTTGGCGGTGCTCGGAGTTCCACTGGATGTCGCTGGCCGTCTCATCAGTTTTTGTTTCTTTATCGCAACGCTCGCACCGCTCGGCTTGCTTTTCAGGTCGCTGAATTTGCAGCCGGCGAGCTTCTATGCCACCGCGATATTATATGTACTATCCCCACTTTATCTCTATTGGAGCCGCACTTTTCTCATCGAGTCGTGCGCCCTGTTCTTCTCGGTGCTATGGCTTGCCCTGCTAATCACCTACATGACCCGAGGCGCATGGCTTTATGCTGTCGGCGCGGCCGCCGCCGGCTCATTGGCTGTACTTTCCAAGGCAACGACCTTTCCGGCCTTTGTAGTCGTGGGGGGCATCGGCGTGGCCTGGATGTTTGCCGCGCGCTTTCGCGGCGGGGCGAGATTCTCCCATTTGTTGGCTCAGGCGACCATCGTGTGCGCCTGCACAGCGACCCCCTTCTTGCTGGGTCTGCTTTGGGTCGGATATTCTGACGAGGTCAAGTCAGCCAACGAATTTGGCAGCTACCTTACGTCCGCCTCGCTCTCCTCGTGGAATTTCGGCAGCGTTGAGCAGCGACTGAGCTCTCGTCTCTGGCAAGAGATAATGCTCGGGCGCATCATGCCCGATGTGGCCGGCCGATTCTATTGGCTTGCCCTGGGCGCCCTTGCCGTGAGTGTGGTGTCCAAACGATATTTCTTTTTGGTCCTGCTGGCAGTTATCGGCTTTTTTTCGTCAATAATGATATTTACGAACCTGCATATTGTTCATAATTATTATCAGGTTGCAAATGGCATATTTCTCGTAGCGGCAATTGGATTGTCAATTGGGTTAATTTTCAATAGAGGATACATATTTATATCATTTTTATTGATATCACTCTTAATATTTGGCCAAATTTTCTTTTTTATGAAGACTTATACTGAAATTATTGCGAATGACCGCAAAGATGATCAGACGCTGCAAATCGCTTTGATTGCAAAGTCGAAAACGGACCCCAGCCAAAGCCTGATCGTGCTTGGGGAGGACTGGTCTTCGGCCGTCGCTTATTACTCGCAGCGCAAAACATTGACGCTGCCCAATTGGGCTCCAAAGGAGACAATCGAACGCGTGTTCGCGGACCCACAGGCTTTCCTTGGGGATCGGCCGCTCGGCGGAATTGTCTTGTGCGGGGCCAGGGTAGCGGGATATGGAGCCGCAGCGCCTTTGGTGCAGAGCTTTGTGACGGATCGAACCGTGATGGGCGAGTTCGGCGGATGCCAGCTTTTATCTCCGCAGCACGCCTCGTGACTCTCCGGCTTTGATCCTCGTTCGGTTACACGCGGATCAAAAGGGCCGCGTGGGACCTCGCCTCGCGCACAGGCTCGCTCGGCATGAAGGCGAAAGCCTATTCCGCCGGGCTGTGGACGAGGCCTGGGGCAATTTCCGCATGCGCCACATGGTGGATGCGGCCGATCAGGGAG